>JASBSV010000118.1 GCA_030148745.1 Paracoccaceae bacterium | reverse complement strand
TGCTGTCTTTGCTGTCTTTGCTGTCTTTGCTGTCTTTGCTGTCTTTGCTGTCTTTGCTGTCTTTGCTGTCTTTGCTGTCTTTGCTGTCTTTGCTGTCTTTGCTGTCTTTGCTGTCTTTGCTGTCTTTGCTGTCTTTTTCGGATTTTTTGTCTTTCTTGTCCTTGCCGTCGGCACTGTCTTTCTTGTCGCCCTCGGCCTTCTTGTCGCTTTTGTCCTTACTGTCAGAGCCGTCCTTCTTGTCGCTCTTGTCCTTATCCTTGTCTTCTTCGTCCGAGCCGTCTTTGTTCTTGGCTTTATCTTTCTGGGCCTTGTCGCCAGCGCCGGAGTTTGCTGCGGGGCCATAGCCTCCGCCCTGACCGCCCGACCCGGCGGGGCCGGTATAGCGCGGGGCGTCGCCCGAGCTATCGCCCGAACCATCATCTGCAGATCCGCTGTCGCCGGATGACGTGCCATCGCTGCTGTCGCTGCCCGAGGCGCCGCCTCCACTGCCGCCCACGCTGCCGCCGCCTGAGCTGCCCGAGGAGCCTCCCGCGCTGCCACCGCTGCTGCCGGATGCGGCCGGGGTCTGCTGGCCGCTCTGGCCCGAGGATGCGCCGCCCGTGCCGCTGCTATTGCCTGCGGGGCTCGAAGGTTGCGGGGTGCTTTTGCCGCCTGAGGGGCTGGCGCTGCTCTGGCCCGCGTCAGATTTACCGGCGGATTGCGTATTGTCCTGACTGCCGCTGCCGCTCTGACTGTCATTGGTTTGAGCCGAGCCGCTGCTCTGGCTCGCGCCGCCTGCCGCCGAAGAGGAGCCATCGCCCGTGCCCGCGCTGCTGCCCGTGCTGTCATCGTTGCCCGAAGCGGCGCCCGAGCCTGAGCCCGAGCCTGAACCGGAGGCCGCGCCGCCGCCTGCATAGCCGGCCGAGCCTGTTTCAGCGCTGGTGGGGGTGCTGTCCTGCGGTGTGCTTTCCGATCCGTCGGCGTTGGCCGAAGCCTGGTCCTGCGTGCTGTCCGTCTGCGCCTGATCGGCGCCCTGACCGGCGCCGTCACCGGCGCTGGCCGATGTTTGCGCCGCATCCGCCGAGGCAAGCCTGACCATCTCGTCCGAGATCCCGCCCGAGGCGCCCGCCATCCCGCGATAAACAACGCCGACGCCGCCCATGCCAAGGCTGATCGCAAAGATCACCAGAATGATCCAGTCGACGGTGACCGCGCCATTTTCGGCGGTCAGAAACTCTTTCACTCGTGAATATACCACAGCGCGTTACTCCTGTTTCGCGGCGGGAACATGGCCGGCGAATCGGGCAACATCATGGTTAATGAAAGGAAAGTCCGGTGTTTATCTGCGGCGCGCGCGGCTGAATTGTGCCGGCCTGGGCCTTGCTGGCCCCTGCCGCAGGCTGGCGTCAGCCGTTCAGCCCGGCCAAAAGCCGCTCGGCCTCAAGGTGCGGATCGCTCAGCTTGTCGCGGTCTTCGCCGGGAAAAAACCGCGCCCGGGTGGCCGTGGGCATCGGCCCCGGCGTTAAGATACGCACGCGGGGCGACAGGTTGGCCGTCTCAGCCTCCCAGCTGCGCGCCAGCGCGATCTGCGCGGCCTTGGACGCGGCATAGGCGCCAAAGAATTTCTCGCCCACATGCGGGTCGTCGAAAAACACCGCCTGACCGGCCTTGGCCGCGCGCAGCAGCGGATCGACATAGCCGATCAGCCGCGCGGTGGCGGTGATATTGGTTTCGACCGTCTTGGCCAGATCGCGGCTGTCGGCATGGGGCACCGGCGACAGCGGCGGGGTGTGAACCGCGGTATGTGCCCAAAGATCGACATGGCCCCAGCGCTGATGGATCGAAAGGCAAAGATGCTGCATCGCGCCATCGTCATTGACGTCCAGTGGCGCCAGGGTCGCCTCGCCGCCGCGCGCCTTGATCCTGTTGTCAAGATCCTCAAGCCCGCCCACGGTGCGGGCGACGGCAACGATGTGATATTGCGGCGCAAGCGCTTCGGCCAGGGCGAACCCAAGTCCGCGCGAGGCGCCGGTGATAAGGGCGATCTTTGTCATGATCGCGGTGTGCCGATTTCAGCGGCCGGGGTCAAGGCTCAGCCCGAGGGAAGACCAAGAACAATGTCTTTTCCATTGCGGCGGATCATCAGACGGCTCTGGCCGATTGCCGTCACCTGACCCCAATTGACGCGATCGCCCACCTTTACCTTGCGGATCGCGCCGCTTGACAGGCGGATCAGGGCGAATTTGCGCGTATTGGTTCCAAACACCCCGATCAGAGCGGTTTTGTGAAGGGAAAGGGCGTCTTTCTGGGTCGCCTCGTTCTGGGCGCGCCCGTCGGGCGCGGCCGCTGGCGTGTTCTTGGCCATGGCAGGGCTCCTTGTGATGACAAAAGGATAGTCTGCGGCATCGCGATGATTGCCGCCGGTTCCAGGTTGATCTGTTTGTTTCGCAGGGCCGATAGCACGGCGCATTTGCGGGCAAAAGGGGGCGCCGGCCCGGCGCCGGCGGCTTTTTGCGCGCGCCGCGGCCCGGCAGCAGATTTCAGCCGCGGCGGGTCAAATTTTCGTGCTGTTGCGGTGCGGGCGCGCGGCCTATTCGGCGGCCTTCAGCTCAAAACCCCGGTCGATCATATCCGATGGCGTCACCGGATATTCGCCGGAGAAACAGGCATCGCAATATTGCGGCGCTTTGGCATCGCGGCCCTTGGCCTCGCCCACGGCGCGGTAAAGCCCGTCAAGCGAGATGAACTTCAAACTGTCCACCTCCAGATGCTGGCGCATCTCTTCCTCGGTCATCGTCGCGGCCAGCAGCTTTTCGCGCTGCGGCGTGTCGACACCGTAAAAGCAGGGCCATGCCGTGGGCGGCGAGGCGATGCGGAAATGCACCTCGGCGGCGCCGGCGTCCAGTATCATCTCGCGGATCTTGCGGCTGGTGGTGCCGCGCACCACGCTGTCATCGACCAGAATGACCCGCTTGCCCTTGATCAGCGCGCGGTTGACGTTCAGCTTCAGCCGAACGCCCATGTTGCGGATGCTTTCCGTGGGCTCGATGAACGTGCGGCCCATATATTGGTTGCGGATGATCCCCATCGCGTAAGGAATGCCGCTTTGCTGGCTGTATCCGATTGCCGCCGGCGTGCCGCTGTCGGGCACGGGGCAGACGATATCGGCGTCAACCGGCGCCTCTTTGGCCAGTTCAACACCGATCTGGCGGCGCGTTTCATAGACCGAGCGGCCGCCAAGGATGCTGTCTGGACGCGAGAAATAGACATGCTCGAATATGCAAAAGCGGGGCCGCTGGGGCCGGAAGGGATAGTGGCTTTCAACGCCATCGCCATTGATCACGACCATCTCGCCGGGGTTGATCTCGCGCACGAATGTCGCGCCGATGATATCCAGCGCGCAGGTTTCCGAGCTTAGAACCCAGCCGTCGCCGACCTGTCCCAGAACCAGCGGCCGCACGCCCAAGGGATCGCGCACGCCGATCAGCTTGGTGCGGGTCATCGCAACGACCGAAAAGGCGCCTTCGACCCGGCGCAACGCGTCTTCCATCCGCTCGGGGATGGTGCGTTGCAGGCTGCGGGCCATCAGGTGAATAATGCATTCGCTGTCCGAAGAGGACTGAAAGATCGAGCCATGGTCGATCAGCTCGCGCCGAAGCGCCTCGGCATTGGTGATATTGCCGTTATGGGCAATCGCCGCGCCGCCCATCGAAAACTCGCCAAAGAACGGCTGCACGTCGCGGATCTGGGTGGGACCCTTGGAGCCGGAGGTGGAATAGCGCACATGCCCGATGCCGATCGGGCCGGGCAGGGTTTCCATCAGTTTCTGCGAGGTGAAATTGTCGCGCACATAGCCGAAGCGCCGGACCGAGTTGAAGCCCTGTTCGGGGTCATGGGTGACAATCCCGCCCGCCTCTTGCCCACGATGCTGCAGCGCATGCAGGCCAAGGGCCACGAAACTGGCCGCATCGGCCACGCCGACAACGCCAAAGATGCCGCATTCCTCGCGCAGTTTGTCGTCGTCAAATGGGTGTGCCGGGGGCATGGTCCGGGCCATGGTCGCGGCCAGGTCCGATTGTGTGTCGCATTGCTTGGTGGCTGGCAAGGGGGACACTCCGAATCCGTCATGGGTGCGTTACCGCTGACATAGTGCGTCTGAGAGCCGGTGTCACGAAACTATCATAAATCTGCGCGTCGATAATGTCGCAATGCCGTGATCTGCCGGTGGCCGCGCCCATTTGCGCGGCCCGTTGCGGTGAGATCAGGCGCTACAGCTGCTTACCAGCTCTTCATAGCGCGTCACGACCCAGCCCGGCGCGTCCGAGGGGACATTGGCGTTGATCGTGTCTTTCATCTGCGAAAATATCTTGGCGGTGCGGCTGTTATCGACCATCGGCACGGCCTGATTGACGATGATCCGGTCATAAACGACCAGCGCCACCACCACCAGAAGAACACCGCGCAGCACCCCGAACAGAAAGCCCAGCCCCTGATCGATCCCTCCCAGCGCCGAACGCTGAACGATCGAGGCGAAAAGCGGCGTAAAGAGCGACACGATAATCAGCGCCACCGCGAAAACCGCCGCATAGGCTGCGATCACCGATAATTCGCAACTGTCTTTCAGAAAACCGCCGATCACCGGCACTTCTTTGATCAGCGGCTCGACCGCGCCGGCAAACATGAACGCCACGATGGCCGCCACGATCCAGCCGACGATCGCCATCGCCTCGCGCACGAAACCGCGCGAATAGGCCAGAATCGCCGACAGGACGATCACAACGCCCACCACCGCGTCTATGACAGTAAAGCCTTCCATAATCCTGCTCCATCCTCGGGGTCATCCTGCCCCGAATACCTCGCCAACAAAACCGGACAAATCGGTCATTTCCATGACGGTGACGCCCGAACCGCTCCCGACTTTGCTTTTCGCCGGCAGGATTGCCCGTGTGAAACCAAGTTTTCCCGCCTCTTTCAACCGGTTTTCGGTCTGACCGGCGGGTCTGAGCGCTCCAGAGAGGCTAATTTCGCCAAAAACCACCGTTTCGCGGGGCAAAGCGGCATCTTCCCGCGCAGAGAGAAGCGCCGCCGCCACCGCCAGATCGGCGGCAGGCTCGCCAATGCGGATACCGCCGGCGACGTTGAGATAGACATCCAGCCCGGTAAAAGGGATCCCGCAGCGCGCCTCCAGCACCGCCAGTATCATCGCCAGCCGCCCGCTGTCCCAGCCCAGCACGCTGCGCCGCGGCTGGCTAAGGGGCGAGGGGGCGACCAGCGCCTGAAACTCGACCAGCACCGGGCGCGTGCCTTCGATACCCGAAAACACGACCGATCCCGGCGCCGGCTCTTCGCGGCCCGAAAGAAACAATGCCGATGGGTTGGCAACCTCGGCCAGACCGCCACCCGTCATCTCGAAGACGCCGATCTCATCGGCCGGGCCAAAGCGGTTCTTGACGGCGCGCAGGATGCGGAACTGATGGCCGCGCTCGCCCTCGAAATAAAGTACGGTATCGACCATATGTTCGATCACCCGGGGGCCGGCGATCTGGCCGTCCTTGGTGACATGGCCCACCAGAATGACCGCCATGCCCCGGCGCTTGGCGAATGTCGTCAGCTCATGCGCGGCGGCGCGCACCTGACTGACCGATCCCGGCGCGCTGTCGACCGTGTCGGACCACATTGTCTGAATGGAATCGATGATCACCACGTCGGGCTTTTCCGCCTCAAGCGTGGTGAGAATATCGCGCAGGTTAGTTTCGGCTGCCAAAAGCACCGGCGCCTTGCTCAGCCCCAGACGCTGGGCACGCATGCGCACCTGTGCGCTTGCCTCCTCGCCCGAGACATAGATCGCCTTCAGCCCGGCCGAGGCAAAGCTGGCCGCGGCCTGCAACAGCAGGGTCGATTTACCGATCCCCGGATCGCCCCCCACCAGCACCGCCGAGGCAGGTACCAGCCCGCCGCCCAGCACGCGGTCCAGTTCTTCAACACCTGAACGGCTGCGCGGCGGCGGCGCCTCCTGAGTGGTAAGGTCGGTCAGCTGAAGTTTCGATCCGCGTTGGCTTCCCAACGATTTGGACGTCGGGCCCGCTGACAGCGGCGCCTCTTCGACGATCGTGTTCCATTGCCCGCAGCCGTCACAGCGCCCCGACCATTTGGAATGGGTGGCGCCGCAGGCCGAGCAGGTAAAGCTTTTCGTTTTTGCCATGATGCTTTGTGTCTCAGCCGCCCCGAAACGGCAAGCCAAGGATCAGCGCCACCGCGAAAGCCACCGCAAAAAGCGGCAGCAGCCGCGACCAGCGATGCTCAAGCGTCGCCGCCGCCATACCGACAATCGCCAGATAAACCCCGATCACCGGGGCCAGCGCGACCCAGAGATTGCTAAGCGCCAATGCCCCCAGAAGGATGCCAACAATTGTCGCGCCATGCATCGCCCGCAGCATCCCGCGCGCCTGAAACAGCTGCGCCGCCGACCAGAAGAAAGCGGCAAAGACAAGCGCCGCCATGACAATGCCGGCCAGAAGGGTCATGATCGTCATCGCTTGCGGCTCGCCCAGCTCAGCGCGAGTGAGGCCAGAACGCAGAAGGTGAACAGATACAGCCCCCAGGCGGTTTCGATCCGGCCGATGCCGATGCCCTTGGCCAGCACGATGTAAAGCGCGATCAGGAACACATCCGCCATCGCCAGTTTTCCAAGCAGCGCAAGCGCCCACAGGACCCGCCGCCGCATCAGCCCGAAATGGACCAGCGCCAGCGCGATGGTTTTTGCGTAAGGCGCGAAAATTGCCAGAAAGGTTACCAACAGCGCCAGCACCACGTCACTTTGCCAAAGCGATTGCAGTCCCGAGACGACCGAAATCTCGGACAGGCCAAAAAACGGCAGGTAACCGGCGCGCAAAAGCGGCGCGAACCATGCCAGCGGGAAAAGCACCAGGAGCGACAGATTGGCCCAGCTCAGAACGGTTTTGCCGATGCCTCCCGTCAATACCAAAGCCCGGCCCCGAGCGGTACCAGAAGGACAAGCGCCACCAGACCCAGCTCGATCATCGCGCGCCGCCGCGTCGACATCGCCAGCGAGATCAGCCAGAACAGGACCGAGGCGATGGCCGATCCCGTCGTGACCTGCGACGGCATCGGCACCAGCACCGACAACATCACAAGGGTGATCCCCAAAAGCGCAAGCAGCGAAAACAGACGCGCCGGCCCGCGCCGCTCGATGATCCGAAACACCGACCCAAGCGCGATGATCACGGGCAGGGCCAGGGCCCAGGCCACAAAAAGGTAAATCACCGCGCTACCGGCTCCAGTATATCCCATACTGCCCCCTTGCCATGTGACCGCGAAACCGGCGCCCTCGCGCGCTGCTGTCTGCTCACGGCTTGTGTAATTGGTTTCATAACCCGGGATAGGAGGCAACCCTTGGTTGTTATCGGCCTTTGTCGGAATTATCGCACGGCGATCTGGCCCGCCGTGCCGGATGGCCGCCTTAGCGCACCGCCTCGATCGGCCCCTCGGCGCGCCCATGGACAAATTGATCGACATAAGGATCGCCCGATGTGTCCAGCTCGGCCACTGGCCCGGTCCATTGGATCACCCCGTCATGCAGCATCGCCACCTTGTCGGCAATCGCCCGGACCGAGGTCATGTCATGGGTGATGGTCATCGCCGTAGCGCCCATTTCGACGACAATCTCGCGGATCAGATCGTTGATGACCCCGGCCATGATCGGGTCAAGCCCGGTTGTCGGCTCGTCGAAAAAGATGATCTCGGGCTCGGCGGCGATGGCGCGTGCCAGCCCGACCCGCTTTTGCATCCCGCCCGAAAGCTCGGCGGGGTAAAGATCGGCGACCTGCGGCTTCAGCCCGACCCGGCGCAGCTTGTCGATGGCGATCTCGCGCGCCTCTTCTCGCGGGCGCTTCAGCGTGCCGCGCAGCAGGCGAAAGGCGACGTTTTCCCAGACATGCAGACTGTCGAACAGGGCGCCGCCCTGAAACAGCATCCCAAAGCGCGCCAGAAAGGCATCGCGGTCGCCTTTGCCGGCCTCTTGCCCATCGACGGTGATCACCCCCGCATCGGGCGCCACAAGGCCCAGAATGCATTTCAGCATCACCGATTTTCCGGTGCCCGAGCCACCGATCACCACAAGGCTTTCGCCCCGGGGAATGTCCAGATCGACGCCCTGCAACACGCGGTTCTCGCCAAAGGCTTTATGGATGCCGCGCAGCTCGATCATACTGAAAAGAATGCCTGTGTCAGAAGGAAATTGGCCGCAAGGATCAGCACCGCCGCCGCCACCACCGAGGCTTTGGTCGCCCGGCCCACACCCTGCGCGCCGCGGGCCGAGTTCATCCCGTAAAAACACCCCATAAGGGCCGCGATCCCGCCAAAGGCCGCGCCCTTGATCAGGGAAGAGGCGATATCCCAGAACTCAAGGAAATTGACCGTGCTCTGCAGATAGGTGGCCGGGTTGAAGCCAAGGCGCAAAGTGCCCACCAGATAGCCGCCGAAGATCCCGATGATATCGCCGACCGCCACCAGAAGCGGCACCGTGATAAGCGCCGCCAGAACCCGCGGCACGACCAGATATTTGACCGGATGCGTGGACAGGGTGACCAGCGCGTCAATCTGTTCGGTCACTTTCATCGTCGCGATCTCGGCCGCGATCGAGGAGGTCACACGCGCGGCGATCATCAGCCCTACCAGAACCGGACCCAGCTCGCGCACCATGCCGATGGCGACGATCTGCGGCACCACCGCCTCGGCGTTAAAGCGCGAGCCGCCGGCAAAGATCTGCAAGGCCAGCGCGCCGCCGGTAAAAAGCGCAGTCAGCCCGACGACCGGCAGGCTCAGATAGCCGATCCCGATCAGCGATTGCAGAAACTCGCGCGGATAAAAGGGCGGGCGAACCATATGGCCCAAGGTGCGCGCGAAAAACAGCGTGATGCGCCCCACCGATGCCAGCCAGATCAGCACCGGCCGGCCGGTTCCGGCCAGCGCCGCGGCGGTGAGCGATTGCAGGCTCATGCGCCGCTGCCGATATAGCGGCGGTGATAGCGCTGCCCGAGGCTGGTCAGAATCTCATAGCCAATCGTCGCGGCGGCATCGGCCAGATCGTCGATGCTTTGATCGGGGCCCAGAATATCGAAATATGATGGAATTTCCGTCAGATGCGTGACGTCCACCGTCAACAGATCCATCGACACACGCCCCGCCAGCGGGCAGGCCACCCCATTGGCAAAGACCTGCGCGCGCCCGCTCATATAGCGGATCAGCCCGTCGGCATAACCGGCCGAAAGCGTGGCGATGCGGGCGGGTTTTTCGGCCTGCCAACTGGCGCCATAGCCAACCGTCTCGCCCGGCTCCAGATCGCGCAGCTGAATGAGCGGAAGGGCAAGCGATGCCGCCGCCCGTGCCTCGGCAAAGGGCAGGCCGCCATAAAGGCCGATGCCCGGGCGCGTCAGATCGAAATGATAATCCGGGCCCAGAAGGATACCGCCCGTGGCCGCCAGAGACCGCGGCACGCCGATCCCGTCGGTCATCTGCCGAAATGCGGTCAGCTGGGCAGCGTTCTGGGGGTGGCCGGGCTCATCTGCATTGGCCAGATGGCTCATGATCAGATGCGGGTTCTGACCTTCGATCAGCTCGCGCACCGCGGCCCATTCGGCCGCTTCCATCCCCAGCCGGTTCATCCCGCTGTCAAGCTGAATACCAAAGGGATGGCCGGGCAGGGCCTCAAGATGCCGGGTCAGCTGTTCGACACTGTTGAGCATCGGCGTCAGCGCCAGATCGGCGATCATATCGGTGTCGCCGGCCATATGGCCCGAAAAGACACTGATCCGGGGACCGGGGCCCAGCGCATTGCGCAGCGCAGCGCCCTCTTCGGCGGCGGCGACGAAAAAGCTGCGCGCGCCGGCATGGGCCAAAGCCCGCGCCACCCGGCCCGCGCCCAGCCCGTAACCATCGGCCTTGACCACGGCGGCGGTTTCCACCGAACCGGCCGATGCCGCGTTCAGCGCCCGCCAGTTCGCGGCAATCGCATCAAGATCAATGGTCAAGCGTCCGGTAGCCATGGCTGTTTCTTGACGCCCGGCAGGCAGAGGTCAAGGGGCGATTGCATGCTCGGCGGATATAGGCGCCGATGCGCGGCATTGCGGATACCGCTAGGGCGGTGCGTCCGGCGTCAGGCCCCGCCGGGGCGCCGGGGCCATCCTTCGCCCGCGCGCGAACCCGCGCCCCGCGTCCTGTCCGGACGGGCGCCTAAAAGCCGACGTCTTCGCCGCCGCCCTGCCAGGTCTTGGCCAGATTGCCAAAGCGGGTAAAGCGGCCCTCGAACGAGAGCTCAACGGTACCGATCGGCCCGTGCCGCTGTTTGCCGATGATTACTTCGGCCTTGCCGTGCACCGCTTCCATCGACTCCTGCCATTTGGCGATCTCATCCAGTTTGTCGTCGCTCGGCTTTTCGCGTTCCTTGTAATATTCCTCGCGGAACACGAACATCACCACATCGGCGTCCTGCTCGATCGAGCCGGATTCGCGCAGGTCCGAAAGCTGCGGGCGCTTGTCCTCGCGGCTTTCGACCTGACGGCTGAGCTGTGACAGGGCCACCACCGGAATATCCAGCTCTTTCGCGATGGCTTTGAGACCCTGAGTAATCTCGGACACTTCGTTCACGCGGCTGTCCTTGGCCGTCGCCGGGCGCACCAGCTGAAGGTAATCGATGAACAGCGCATCAAGCCCATGCGTCCGCTTAAGCCGCCGCGCCCGCGCCGCCAGCTGGCTGATCGGCAGGGCAGGGGTGTCGTCGATGTAAAGCGGGCAGGCCTCGAGCGTCTTGGCGGCCTCGACAAAGCGGCGAAACTCGGCCTCGGTCATGTCGCCGCGGCGGATCTGTTCCGAGGGCACTTCCGAGGCTTCCGACAGGATCCGCGCGGCCAGCTGCTCGGCCGACATCTCAAGGCTGAAGAACCCCACGACCCCGCCATCGACCGCCCCTTCGGTGCCATCGGGCAATTGGCCCTTTTTATAGGCTTTAGCGATATTGAAAGCGATATTGGTGGCCAGCGAGGTTTTGCCCATCGACGGGCGTCCGGCAAGGATCAGAAGGTCGGATTTATGCAATCCGCCCAGCTTCTTGTTCAGATCCTCAAGCCCGGTCGATACCCCGGCCAGCCCGCCCTCGCGCTGATAGGCGGCATTGGCCACCATCACCGCATCGGTCACCGCCTTCAGAAACGACTGAAACCCGGTCTCGCCCTGACCCTCTTCGCCCAGCTTGTAAAGCCGTTGCTCGGCCTCGACGATCTGTTCCTTTGGCTCGCTTTCGACATTGACCTCGGCGGCGCGGGCGCTGATGTCACGGCCCAGCGCGATCAGCTCGCGCCGGATCGCCAGATCATAGATCATCTGCGCATAATCGCGCGCTGCAAAGCCGCTGATCGCCGCCCCGGCCAGACGGGCCAGATAGGCCGGGCCGCCCAGCTCTTTCAGCCCTTCGTCATCCTCCAGAAACGCCTTGAGCGTCACCGGAGAGGCCAGCGCATTCTTCTGGATCCGGGCCGAGGCGATCTCATAGATTCGCGCATGAACCGGATCATAGAAATGCTCGGCCCGCACGATCGAAGCGATGCGGTCGTAGATATCGTTATTGGTCAGGATCGCGCCCAGAAGCTGTTGTTCGGCCTCGATATTCTGCGGCACATTCTCGGTTTCGGCTTGGGGCCCAACCGGGTTGATCGTCGCGACTTCGTTCATTTCTGCCCCTTCAGCTTCTTGCAATGGGCATAGATACTCGGGCGGCAAAGCGCAAAATGTATAACCCTGTGGAAAACCTGTGCGCAGCCGGCATCGGCCTCATATTGCGTTATATGGCGGGGCTTCGTCAACATCTTGTGGGGCGCGCGCCGGCGCCCCACGAAATCGGTCAAAGTTTTGCCACGCTTTTTTTCAACCGTTGCGCCGCTGCCTCACTTGGCCGTGCGCGCGGCCTGCCATTTGCGCGGATCGTTCAGAAAGGCTTCGACCTCGCCCAGCGTGGCCGCGTCAAAGGCCCCTTGCGCGCGCGCCTCGGCCAGAACGTCCCACCATGTGCAAAGATGATGCAGCGTCACCCCATGATCGCCCAGCGTCTTCTCGGTCTCGGGGAAGATGTCATAGTAAAAGATCACGGCGGTATGCGCACAGCTTGCCCCGGTCTCGCGGATCGCATCCACAAACGACAGTTTCGATCCCCCGTCGGTGGTCAGATCCTCAACCAGAAGAACCCTTTCACCCTCGCTCATCGCGCCTTCGATACGCGCGTTGCGCCCGTAACCCTTGGGCTTTTTGCGCACATATGTCATCGGCAGCGCCATACGCTCGGCCACCAGCGCGGCAAAGGGGATGCCCGCCGTCTCGCCACCGGCGATATTGTCGAACGCCTCAAACCCCGCATCGCGCATCACCGTGACAACCATGAAGTCCATCAGCGCCGAACGGATACGCGGAAAGCTGATCAGTTTGCGACAGTCGATATAGGTCGGCGAGGGCAGGCCAGAGGCCAGTGTGAAGGGCTCATCTGCATTGAAATGCACCGCCCTAATCTCAAGCAGCATCCGTGCGGTCAGGCGGGCAATCTCGGATTTATCGGGGAATGCGCTTGGGATCATGGCTCTGGCTTTCCTTTGGCAGTCGGTTCCGGGGTTCAGTCAGGGGGTGGTCTCATACGGGCGCATCGCTCACCGCCCAAAGCAGCGGATGGCCCGGATCGAAAACCGTGACCGGCCCGGCGCCGGTTTCGATCTTGGCCGGGTAATCTACAGGCTGCCCGCGCGTCATAGTGATCCGCGCCTCATTGGGTGGCAGGCCGTAAAACGCCGGCCCGTTGAGCGAGGCAAAGGCCTCAAGCCGCTCCAGCGCGCCCTCTTCTTCAAAGACATACGCCAGACAGGACATCGTGTTGGTTGCCGAAAACACCCCGGCGCAACCGCAGGCGCTTTCCTTGGCCGGATCGTTATGCGGCGCGCTGTCGGTGCCCAGAAAGAACCGCGCCTCACCGCTGGTGGCCGCCGCGCGCAGGGCCCTTTGGTGGCGCGCCCGCTTGACCACCGGCAGGCAGTAGTAATGCGGCCGGATCCCGCCGACCAGCATGTGGTTGCGGTTGATCATCAGATGATGCGTGGTGATCGTCGCCCCCAGATCGTCCCCCCCTGAGCGCGCGTATTCGACCCCATCGGCGGTGGTAATATGCTCCATCACCACGCGCAGGCCCGGCACCGCCCGGCGCAAAGGGTCCAGCACCCGGTCGATGAACACCGCCTCGCGGTCAAAGATATCCACCGACGGATCGGTCACCTCGCCATGCACGCACAGGGGCAGGCCGATCTCGGCCATCCGCTCCAGCACGGGCCGCACCGCATCCAGATTGCTGACGCCTGAGGCCGAATTGGTCGTCGCCCCGGCAGGGTATAGCTTGACCGCCTTCACCAGCCCGCTGGCATGGGCCGCGGCCACATCACCCGGGTCGGTGTTTTCGGTCAGATAAAGCGTCATCAACGGCTCAAATTCCGCGCCCGGGGGCAGGGCGGCCATGATCCGCCCGTGATAGGCGCGCGCATCGGCCAGTGTCACGACCGGCGGCACAAGGTTGGGCATGATGATGGCGCGGGCAAAATGTCGGGTGGTCTCAGGCAGCACGCCCTGCAGCATCGCACCATCGCGCAGATGCAGATGCCAGTCGTCTGGCCGCCGGATTGTCAGCTGATCGCTCATGCGCTCCGGCTATCACGGGCCGCGCCGCGTTGGAATAGCCCTTGCGCCGCTTTTGCGCCAAAGCCGCGGCAAATCCATGGCTCCCCCGCCGCCCGAACCCGCAGCGCCTATTCAGCGTCGAGCTTTTCGGCCCGCTCTGCCTTCGCCTGCTCAAGCGCGGCCAGACGCCGCCGGAACCGGGGCGCCTTGCGCCGCGCGACCGTATGGCGACAGATCGCCATGGTCGATTTCATCCGCGCCTCGGTGTCGCGGTAATTCAACAGCGCCCGCAGATAGGGCATATAGGCGCGCCGCCCGCGCAGCAACAGCGCCAGCCCCGCCCGGTCCAGCGCATCTTCGCTGAAGCGCTCGATGATCTGCGCCAGAATATTCATCTCCACAAGCGCCCGCTCGATCCGCCCGCCCAAAAGCGCCATCGGCGCCAGCCGCACATGCGCGCGGTGAAACAGGGCCGCATGCATCGCGTCGCCCGAATTATAGGGATCAAAAAACACCAGCGCGCGATAGGCCGCCTCGACCATATCGGGGGCAAACCCATACCGGTCGCGGAACGGCAACCGGCGGCTGGCGCGAAAGCGCTCGTCCCAGCCGGTCAGCAAAGGCTCAAGCGTCGCCTGCGGCTCCATCGCGATCACATAAGCCCCCGGCGCGGTCACCGAATAGGCCGCCGCCGCATAGCCGGCCGAAGCTGCCCCCAGAAACACCACCCGGTCGAAATCCTCCAGAAAACCGTCATCGACCAGCCGGTCAAAATAACCGTAAACCCGCTGATCCCGGAACCATGTTTCCCCATCCGACAAAAGCACAAGATGCGACCAGCCCGGCAAAAGCGACATCACATAGGGCCGCCCGTCCTCCGACAGGCTCCGCGCCGCCTCGATCGTGGCAAAACTGACCAGAAGCTTGGGACCATCCTCGGCGAAAAGCACCGAATGATCGGGGCCCAGCTGCTCATAATAGCCCTTATCCTCGCCAATTTCGGCAAGGGCCGCCAGCCAGTCCTGTTGCGATAGATCCTTAAGATCCGTCTCAAGTTCCGCCATTATCAACGCCTACATTAGTTCACGTGCAGCCCTATCGCGATATTAACCACCCCAATAGGGCGGAAATAAGAAACCCCGATGCCCATTTCGCGGCCCCGTCCAGGCCGGCCGGATCAAACCGCGTCGCCGGGGGTTTCTTCTTTGCGCCAATACTCCCGCCGGAGGCATTTATCTAAAAGAACGCCTGCAATCCGGTCTGCGCCCGCCCCAGGATCAGCGCGTGAACATCATGCGCCCCCTCATAGGTATTCACGGTCTCAAGGTTTACCATATGGCGCATCACCTGAAACTCCTCCGAGATCCCGTTGCCGCCATGCATGTCGCGGGCCTGACGCGCAATCTCCAGCGCCTTGCCGCAATTGTTGCGCTTCATCAGGCTGATCAGCTCGGGCGAGGCGCTGTGATCCTCCATCATCCGGCCCAGCCGCAAAGCCCCCTGAAGGCCCAGCGAAATTTCCGTCTGCATATCGGCCAGCTTTTTCTGGAAAAGCTGCGTTTGCGCCAGGGGCTTGCCGAACTGCTTGCGGTCCAGCCCGTATTGCCGCGCCGCATGCCAGCAAAACTCGGCCGCCCCCATCACGCCCCAGGAGATCCCAAAGCGGGCCCGGTTCAGGCATCCGAACGGCCCTTTGAGCCCTTCGACACCCGGCAAAAGCGCCTCTTCGCCGACCTCGACCCCATCCATCACGATCTCGCCGGTGACACTGGCGCGCAGGCTCAGCTTGCCGCCGATCTTGGGCGCCGACAGACCCGCCATTCCCTTGTCCAGAATAAAGCCGCGGATCTTGCCGCCATGGGCGTCCGACTTGGCCCAGACCACAAAGACATCGGCGATGGGCGCGTTCGATATCCACATTTTCGAGCCGCTCAGGCGATAGCCGGTGGCGGTCTTTTCGGCCCGTGTCTTCATGCCGCCGGGGTCCGATCCCGCATCCGGCTCGGTCAGCCCGAAACAGCCGATCGTCCTGCCTGCCGCCAGATCGGGCAGATATTTCCGGCGCTGCGCCTCCGAGCCATAGGCATAGATCGGATACATCACCAGCGACGATTGCACCGACATCATCGACCGGTACCCCGAATCGACCCGCTCGATCTCGCGCGCGACGAGCCCGTAAGTCACATAGCCCAGCCCCAGACCGCCATATTCCTCGGGAATGGTCAGCCCCAACAGCCCCGCTTCGCCCATCTGGCGAAAGATTTCCGGCGCGACGGTGGCCTCGCGATAGGCCTCGATAATGCGCGGCGCCAGATGGCTGGCGGCAAAACCCTGCGCGGCATCGCGCAGCATTCTTTCATCTTCCGAAAGCTGGCTTTCAAGGTGAAACGGGTCGTCCCAAGTGAAACGGCTCAGGCCGGGGCCGTCCCCCTCAGCGGTAATTGCGGCTGCATGGGTCATCACAAAGCTCCTCTTCTTTGCCCATGTCCTAGCCCGTCGCCCCGCGCGGGGCAATGCGGCTTGCGCGGGCGCACCGGGCGCGGGGGCTTGCGCCGGTCCCGGCGGGGCTATGTAATGGCGCCAAGATCCGAACCACCCGCGTCGCAACCGTCAAGGACCCCGCACCATCATGACCGCCGATCACAACGATATTCCCGCCACGGCGCTGGGCTGGCACCGGGAAGGGCGCGGGGTGGCGCTTGCCTGGGTGATTGAAACCTGGGGCTCGGCCCCGCGCCCGGTGGGCAGCCTTCTGGCGATCAACGAGGATGGCGAGATGGCCGGTTCGGTGTCGGGCGGCTGTGTCGAGGGCGCGGTGGTGGTCGAGGCGCTTGAGGCGCTGGAAGACGGCCGGCCCCGGCTTCTGGACTATGGCGTGTCCGATGACGAGGCTTTTGCCGTCGGCCTTGCCTGCGGCGGGCGCATCCGGGTGCTGGTTGAGCCGTTGTCGGGCGCGGCTGGCGCGACCGCGCTGCCCGCTGCGCTTCTGGCCCGGCTGGTCGAGGCGCGTGCCGCCCGCCGCCCGGTCGCCTATAGCGTCGACACCGAAACATGGGAGCGCGGGCTGACCGGCCCCGAGGAGTTTCCCGAAAGGTTCCGCGCCGACCGCTCTGGCTTTGAGGAGGCGCGGTTTCTGGCAATCCAGAACCCGCCGCTGCGGATGATCGTGGTGGGCGCGGTGCATATCGCCCAGCCTCTGGTCGCCATGGCCCGGCTTGCCGGATATGACCCGCTGATCGTCGATCCGCGCGAAGCCTTCGGCTCGGCCGCCCGGTTTCCCGGCGAAAAGATCCTGCACGACTGGCCCGACGCGGCGCTGAAGGCCGCCGGAATAGACGCGCGCACCGCCATCGTCACGCTGACCCATGATCCCAAACTCGATGACCCGGCGCTGCAGGCCGCGCTGCAAAGCCCGGCGTTTTATATCGGCAGCCTCGGCTCGACCCGCACCCATGCCAAACGCGTGGCGCGCCTGCGGGAAGGCGGCTTTGACGAACAGGCGATCGGGCGTATCCACGCCCCCGTTGGCCTTGATATCGGGGCCCGCTCGCCGGCCGAAATCGCGGTCTCTATCCTGGCCGAGATCACCCAGCGCCTCAGGGGCAAATGATGGAATTCGGGACCGTCCCGCTCAGCCAGGCGGCCGGGGGCATTCTGGCCCATTCCGAAGCACTGGGCGGCGGCAGGCGGCTGCGCAAGGGCAAGTGTCTGGGCCCCGATGACATCGCCGCATTGGCGGAAAATGGCGTGACAGAGGTGGTGATCGCCCGGCTTGGGCCGCAGGATTGCGACGAAAATCAGGCCGCCCACGAGTTGGCGCAGGCGCTGGTCCCCGATCCGGCGGGCAGCGGGGTCCGCGTTGCGCCTGCCGCCACCGGGCGCGTTAATCTCTATGCGACAGGCCCCGGCGTCGTGGAACTTGACGCCGGCCGCGTGAACGCGCTGAACCGCGTCGATCCGATGATCACATTCGCCACCCCGCGCCCCTATCAGCGTACCCGCGCCGGCGCGCTGATCGGCACGATCAAGATCATCAGCTATGGCGTGCCGCGCGCCGCACTCAACGCCGCCAAAGATGCCGGCGCCGCCTGTATCCGGGTGCGCGCCGCCGAGCGTCAGGATGCCTCGCTGATCCTGACAGAGCTGCCCGGCATGACCCGCAGCGCCCATTCCAAGGCGCGCCGCGCCATCGCCGACCGGCTGACCGCCCTTGGCGCGGCACTATGCGAAACCACCGTCGTGGCCCATGATCCGGGCGATCTGCAGACGGCGATCGCCGGGGCCAAAGGCGCGGTGATCCTGATCCTGACGGCCTCGGCCACCTCAGATATACGCGACACTGCTCCTGCCGCACTGATTGCTGCGGGCGGCCGGGTGACCCGCTTTGGCATGCCCGTCGATCCCGGCAACCTGTTGTTTCTGGGCTATCTTTCGGACAGGCCGGTGATCGGCCTGCCGGGCTGCGCGCGCTCTCCGGCGCTTAATGGGGCCGATTGGGTGCTTGAAAGGGTGATCTGCGGCGCCGATCCGGGGGACGAGGATATCGCCGCCATGGGTCTGGGCGGGTTGCTGAAGGAAAGCCCCGCACGCCCCCATCCGCGCGAAACCGGCCCCCGGGGATAAGCGCGCCGCCCCGCCCACCCCGCGCCAGACATGCCAGATCCGCCGCCCGGGGCGAAACTCGGACCCGGTGCGCCGAAAGGAAAGGAAGCGGATGATCGGTAATGTCTGGGAGAGTTTTCGCGCGCTGGGTCTGGCAACACAGCTTTGGGTCACGCTTGTTCTGGTGCCGGTCAATCTGGCCTCGGCCTGGTTCATCGGGCAGCCCGGTGCGGCGGTGATTGCCGCGCTTGCCATCGGCGGGATGATCCCCAATCTGGTTCTTCTGCTGATCGAGCGGGGGTTTTCCAAGGCGATGGCGCTGTCGCATCTGGTCTTCTGGATCCCGCTTGTCGCGCTAATCGCGCTGGCGCCCGAACCTCAGATCACAGCGCCATATGCGGCCTATCTGCGGCTCCTGCTGGCGGTCAACCTGATCTCGCTGGCGTTTGACGCCACCGATGCCATCGCCTGGTGGCGCGGCGACCGCGCCATCGCCCGGCGCCGATGAAAAAAGCCCCCGCAGATCCTGCGGAGGCTTATGCCATTCCCCGATAAGACCCGTTTATTTCGGCAAAGGCCCGATCATCATGACCATCTGGCGGCCTTCCATCTTGGGCATGTTTTCCACCTTGCCGATCTCTTTGGTGTCATCGGCCACCCGCAACAGCAGGTCGCGCCCCAGCTCCTGATGCGCCATCTCGCGGCCGCGAAACCGCAGCGTGATCTTCACCTTGTCGCCGTTTTCAAGGAATTTGACCACATTACGCATCTTGACGTCATAGTCATGCGTATCGGTGTTGGGCCGGAATTTGACCTCTTTGACCTCGATGATCTTCTGCTTCTTGCGCGCTTCGGATTCGCGTTTCTGCTGTTCGTATTTGAACTTGCCGAAATCCATGATCTTGCAGACCGGCGGGTTTGCATTGGGCGATATCTCAACCAGATCCAGCCCGGCCTCTTCCGCCAGCTGCATCGCTCTTTCGGGCGTCACAATGTCCAGATTTTCGCCTTCTGCGCCAATAAGGCGAATTTCGCTGGCCCGGATACGTTCGTTCACGCGGGGGCCTGTCTCACGCACCGGCGGTGCGTTATGGGGTCTGCGGGCTATGGTGCCAATTCCTTCTTAGGTTACAAAACATTCAAGCGACGAAGTTAAACGCGCTCGGGCTTTCTTTCAAGCCGCATTCGCCGCCTAAATCGGCGCCCGGCCCGCGCAGGCGGCCAAAGCCCCCCGGCGCGGGCCTTTATCCGACAAAGGCCTTTTCCACAACGAACTGGCCCGGCTCTGAATTGGCGCCTTCGCAAAATCCGCGGCTTTCGAAAATCTCTCTGAGGTCATTGTTCAGTCCGATACTGCCACAAACCATGGCCCGGTCGTTCTGGGGTCCGAAATCCGTGACCCCCAGATCCTCAAACAATGTGCCATCCTGCAAAAGGGTCGTGATTCGCCCCATTTTCGGGCTCTCTTCCCGCGTGGTCGTGGGATAATAGCGAAGCTTCTCACTCGCCTCCTCGCCGACCAGAGGATCGACCAGCGTCTCGGCAATCAACTCCTCTCCGAACTTCAGCTCGGCAACATCACGGCAGGTATGGGTCAGGATCACCTGATCGAACCGCTCATAGGTCTCAGGATCGCGCAGCAGCGAGGCAAAAGGCGCAATCCCCGTCCCGGTCGAGAAAAACCAGATCCGCTTGCCCGGAAGCAAGGCATCATGCACCAAAGTGCCAACCGGCTTGGGGCGCAGGATCACCTCGTCACCCGGCTGAATATGCTGAAGCTTCGAGGTCAGCGGCCCGTCCTGAACCTTGATCGAATAAAACTGCAATTCCTCGTCCCAGGACGGCGAGGCAATGGAATAGGCCCGCAGCAGCGGCCTGCCGTTCTCGCCCATCAATCCGATCATCACAAACTCGCCCGACCGGAACCTCAGCGAGGCCGGCCGCGTCACCCGGAACGAAAACAGCCGGTCAGTATAATGGTGCACGGCCGTGACCGTCTGCGCGTCGGGCATGGCTTTTACAGGTGTTGCGGTCTGAATGGTCACTGGTTTCTGCTCGGTCATCTGCATCGCAGAGCTTGCGCTCCGCCCTCTTTCTAGGGGTGTTGGTCAAAAAGGAAAAGCCACGTTTCAGCCGCGAAGCCGCGACTGATAGTCATGCGCGTGCCAGTCGGCGCGAAAAAGCCACTCCTCCTGCGGCTGGCGCCGGGCCAGCTCGTCACTGATCTCGATCTCATCGAAACCGGCCCGCCGTGCCATCGCATATTGGTCCGAAATCACATGGCCCGCGGCCCGCAGCCGGCCCTGAAATCCCATCAGCCGCAGCCGCCGGGCGATGGTAAACCCGCGCCCGTCGGCGAACCCCGGAAACCCGATGCGGATCATGTCGATCTGCGCCAGCCTCTCGCGCAAATCCTCCGGCTCCGCCTCCGGCCCCAGATCCACCGCCAGAACCGCCGCCGCTTTGTTGTCGGCCAGCGCTTCGGGCGTGATGAACGGATGGCTCCAGTCGTCTGTCTGAAATCCCTGATCATTAACGATCACTGTCATGGCTCTATCCTCTCGCGGGCTTCTTCTTTGCCCAAATACTCAATTAAAAACATCTGCCGCCGGGCGATGCCGCCTCCCGCCCTTCACAGCCGCTCGGCCTTTCCATCCACAAAGTGAATGCCGCATTCCACCTTCGCCGCCCCGCGCCAGCGCCCCGCGCGCGGGTCCTCGCCCTCGCTGACCGGGGTGGTGCAGGGGGCGCAGCCGATACTGTAGAACCCCTTTGTCACAAGCGGGTGACGCGGCAGGCGGTTGTTGACGATATATTCCTCGACATCCTCGCGCCGCCAGAATGACAAGGGGTTGATCTTGATGCGCTTGTCCTCATCCGTTTCAAAGAACGGCAACTCGCTGCGCATCCCGCCCTGATAGCGTTTGCGCCCGGTGATCCAGGCATCAAATTCCCCCAGCGCCTTTTTCAGGGGCCGCGTCTTGCGCAGCGCGCAGCAGGCATCGGCGTCAAAGACATGCAGGATACCGTCAGCGTCATAGCGCAACAACTCGCCCCGGTCGGGGGTGATCCGGCGCACATCGCTCAGGCCCAGATCCCGCGTCAGCCTCTGCTGATAGGCGATGGTTTCCTCAAACAGCATCTCTGTATCGGCGAAAATCACCGGCGTTGTGCGGTCGATGCGCGAGACCATGTGCAAAAGCACCACCGCCTCGGCCCCGAAGGAGGAGACGAGCGCCGCGCGTCCCACCGCCGGATCGCGCAGCGTTTCGGTCAGGATCTGGGTCGCGCCATGCCCGGCATAGCGCGCGTTCAGATCGGCAACACGCCGGGCGGCGCCCGGGATCGGGGCTTCAAGCGGCATCGGCTTTCTCCTGCGGGTAAAGTGCGGCCTTGAAGGGCGCCATGCCGACCCGGCGGTAAACCTCAAGAAAGGTCTCTCCCGGCGTCTCGCGCAGATCAAGATAGCAAAACACCAGCCGCTCCACCGCCGGCACGATGGCCTCGGCCGAAAAGCCGGGCCCGGCGCGTTCGCCCAGACTGGCCGCTTCGGTGCCGTCACCGCCCAGCGTGATCTGATAGTTCTCGACCCCTGCACGATCCAGACCCAGAATGCCGATATGGCCGACGTGGTGATGGCCGCAGGCGTTGATGCAGCCCGAGATCTTGATCTTCAGCGGCCCGACCTCATGTTCGATCTTCAGCGCCTCGAACCTTTCGGCAATCTCTTGTGCCACCGGGATCGACCGGGCCGTTGCAAGGGCGCAGTAATCCATGCCGGGGCAGGCGATAATGTCCGAAATCAGCCCGATATTGGCGGTTGCCAGCCCGGCCTGTTTCAGCCTCGCGTGAATCTCAAAAATGTTCGATTTGTGAACATTTGGCAGGATTATATTCTGTTCATGACTGACACGAAGTTCGTTATATGAAAATTCTTCGGCCAGATCGGCGATCACCCGCATCTGATCCGAGGTCGCATCGCCCGGCGTTGCGCCATGCGCTTTCAGCGAAATTGAAACGATGGCGTGATCGGGGTCGCGATGCGCCGCCAGATTGGTATCGACCCACGCCCGGAAGACCGGATCTCGCTTCAGCGCGGCCTCAAAACCCGCCAGCGGCGCTTTGATCAGGGCAGGCGGGGCAAATTGCGCCTCGATCTGCGCCAGATGCGCCTGATCGACGCCGCTAAAGCTGCTGCGCAGCTCGGCAAACCGCGCCTCGACTTTCTCACGAAAGGCTTCCAGACCAGTCTCATGCAGGGTGATCTTGATGCGCGCCTTGTATTTGTTGTCGCGCCGCCCAAGCAGGTTGTAGACGCTGACAATTGCCTCGACATAGGGCAAAAGGTCGGCCTTTGGCAAAAAGGCGCGCACCACTTGCCCGATCATCGGCGCGCGTCCCAGACCGCCGCCTACCAGCACTTCGAACCCCGGCTCACCGGCGGCGTTGCGCACCATCCGCAGCCCGATGTCATGGGCGCGGGTGACGGCACGGTCCTTGGGCGATCCGGTGACCGCGAATTTGAACTTGCGCGGCAGGAACTGAAATTCCGGATGATCGGTCGACCATTGCCGGAGCAGTTCGGCCACCGGACGCGGATCTTCGATCTCATCGGCCGCAGCGCCGGCAAAATGATCGGCGGTGACGTTGCGGATCGTATTGCCCGAGGTCTGGATCGCATGCAGGCCCACCTCGGCCAGCGCATCCAGAATATCGGGCACATCGCTCAGCCTGGGCCAGTTGAACTGAATGTTCTGGCGGGTGGTGAAATGGCCATAGCCCTTGTCCCAGCGCTCTGCGACCATCGCCAGCTGGCGCAGCTGGGCAGGGCTCAGCGTGCCATAAGGCACCGCCACCCGAAGCATATAGGCATGCAGTTGCAGATACAGCCCGTTCATCAGGCGCAGCGGGCGAAATTCATCTTCGGTCAGAGAGCCGTCGATGCGCCGCGCCACCTGTGCGCGGAACTGCGCATTGCGCGCGGCCAGAAACTCTTTGTCAAAGTCGTTGTATTTATACATTTTTCTGCTCCACTTGTTTTCCGTGTGGATAATTTGAAGGGCCGGTGCGGCGAAATTCCTCGCGGAAATGCACCGGCGCCGGGCCGTCGGGGCCGGCTTTAGCCTCAGCCAGATAGGCGCCGACAACGCGCCCGGCCTGCGCCTGGGCCAGCGCCAGCCGCGCCTCGGCCCGCGCCTCATCGGTCAGAAGCTCAGCCTGCGACAGGCGCCGGCTCCAGCACCCATCGGCGGTCAGATAGATCACATCCCCCTCGATCAGGGCGTTTGCGGTGACGACTTTGGGGGTAAAGGGGCGGGGGGCCATCATGCAAACCCTTGTTCAAGTGTTTCAAGCCGGGCCTGCGCGGCGCGCGGGGCCAGACCGTAAAGAAGAACCGCCGGCGCATCCGCTTTTGCGCTGTTCAAAGCGCGCGGCAGATCGCCAAGCGTGACGCCAAAGATCCGCTGATCGGGACGCGAGGCGTTTTCGATCACGCTCACCGGCGTTGCCGGATCGGCGCCATGCATCATCAGCCGCCCCTGCAGGAAGCGCGCTGCGCGTTTGCCCATGTAAATTGCCGCCACCTCGCCGGGGCGGGCCAGCGTGCGCCAGTCGTGATCGGCGAAACCTGCGGTGTCATGGCCGGTCAGAAACCGCACCGTGCTGTTGCGCCCGCGCCGGGTCAGGCTTTGACCGATATTGGCCACCGCTGCCGAGGCCGCGGTGATCCCCGGCACCACCGACCAAGTGATGCCCGCCGCCTCGCAGGCCTCGATCTCTTCGTCCAGACGCCCGAAAACCGTGGGATCGCCGGATTTCAGCCGCACGACATGGGCGCCGGATCCGGCATGTTCGACGATCATGCGGTTGATGTCCTTCTGCGCGACGGCGGGGCCGAAGCCCTGTTTGCCGGCGGCGATGATCACCGCCTCGCGCCGGGCCAGCTCAAGGATCTGCGGCGCGACAAGCCGGTCGTGGATCACCACATCGGCCCGGTCCAGTGCGCGCCGGGCCTTCAGCGTCAAAAGTTCAGGATCGCCGGGGCCCGCGCCCACCAGATCGACCCGCCCTTCGCCGGTCTTTGACGAAAGGTGACGCTCAAAAAGCTGCGACAGCGCGGCTCTGGCGGCCTGATCGCCGCCCTTTTGCTGGGCGCTTGGTCCCGTATCGAAATAGTACTCCGACCAGAAATCGCGCCGCGCCCGCCCGGGGGGCAGGGCGCGCGCGGCGCGGCGAAAGGCCCGGCCGATCTGCGCCAGCCGCCCAAGGGCCGCCGGCAAAAACGCCTCTATATCGGCTTTGATCGACCGGGCCAGAACCGGGGCGGCGCCTTCGGTTCCGATCGCCACCACCACCGGGTCGCGATCGACGATGGCGGGGGTCAGGAACTGGCTGTCGCCAAGGTTGTCGACGATATTGACCAGCGCCCCTTCGGCGCGCGCAATGGCGGCGGTACGTGCGTCTTCGGCCGCATCCTCCGAGGCGGCATAGAAAAGCCGCGCGCCCTTGATATCGCCCGGCATGGGCGCCTTGGTAATCAGCGTCAGCCGCCCTTCGGCCGCCCAATCGGTGATCTCCGGCGCGGGCCGGGCGGCAAAGACGGTGATTTCTGCGGGGGTCTTCATCAGCAGGCGCAGCTTGGCCAGCGCCGCCGCGCCGCCGCCGGCCAGAACCACGCTCTGACCGTCAAGGGCAATGAAGATTGGAAAGTGCTGCATATCGGGCGTCCTGATGTTTCGCCCTCAATATAGGATATTTTCCCTTATAGTCGCCATTAGCGCTTGCAAAAAAGGACACATGTTCCGATACACACCGTAAGCAGCATGAATTTCCCTCAGCCAAGGAGTTTGCGGAATGGCCGCCCAAATAGATCAGATTGACCGGAACATCCTTGCCGAGCTGCAGCGCGACGCGGGCCAGTCACTGGATGAAATCGCCCGCCGGGTGGGGGCGTCAAAGACCCCGGTCTGGAACCGGATTCGCAAGCTGCGCGAGGCGGGCGTGATTGGCAATCAGACGGTGATCGTAAACCCCGAGGCGCTGGGATTTGAGGCATGTTTTTTCGTGCTGATCCGCACCTCGGAGCATGAGGCGGACTGGCAGGCGGCCTTTCTGAAGGCCCTGCGCGAACGCCCCGAGGTGCAGGAGGCGCACCGTCTGGCCGGCGATATCGACTATATCCTGAAAGTGCGGGTCGCAAATGCGCGCGCCTATGACGCCTTTTATCAGGCGCTGATATCAGAGGTGAAAGTGTTCAACGTCACCGCGCTTTTGTCGATGGAAGAGATCAAATCAACCACCGCCCTGCCGCTTTAAAGCGTTTCGCGTTTAACTTGAGACATTCAGCATCGCCTAACGCGTTGAAATCTTTGATTTCAGGCAGCGTTAGGTGATTCAGGTTTAACGCGAAATGCTTTAGGTCGCTCAGGCGTGGCCAAATTGCGCGCTACCGCGCATTTCCGCCTGCCTCTGGCCGGGGCGACGCGTCATGGGTGACGTCAAGCCGGCTGAGCCCGTGGAAGTGATAGACATCGGCGTAACGCGGCGTGCCTGCCAGCGCCAGACCCGGGCAGCGGTCAAAGAGGATCGGCAGCGCCAGGCGCAGCTCAAGCCGGGCGAGCGGTGCGCCGACGCAAAAATGGATGCCCGCGCCAAAGCTGTTGTGCAGTTTCAACTCGCGCGCAGGGTCAAAGAGATCCGGGTTATCAAAGGCCTGTGCGTCACGGTTGCCCGAGGCCAGAAGGCAGGCGATCTGATCACCACGCCGGAAGTCATGGCCGAACATTGTCAGATCCTCATAGACCCAGCGGGTGAACATATGCAGCGGCGGATCGTATCTGAGGCATTCTTCGCTGCTGGCCAGAGCGGTGTCGCCGGTGACCCCGCGGCCATGATCAAGCAGGGTTTTGACCGCATTGCCAAGGCTGTGAACCGTGGCCTCATGCCCTGCGTTCAGTAGCAGGATCGCGGTTGAGATCACCTCATCGGTGCTGAGCGTATCGGCATCGTCATTCAGGCCGATCAGATGGCTGATCAGATCGCCCTGTGGCGCTCCGCGCCTTTGGGCGATGAAATCGCGCATAAAGCCGGTGAATTCCTGCGTTGCGGCGATGGCGCGCGCCTCGTCATCTGCGGTGCGGCCGGCCTGATACATGCCGACCATGGCGTTCGACCAGCGCAGAAGGTCATCGGCCATGGTTTCGGGCAGGCCCAGAAACCGGGCGATCACGATTACCGGCAGGCGCTGGGCATAGGCGGTCAGAAGGTTGCATTGCCCGGGCGGGAAGGCATCGATCAGCTGATGGCAGAGTTCGGTGATCTGCGGCTCAAGCTGGCTGATCCGGCGGCCGGTAAAAGCGCGCAGGACCGCGCCGCGCAGGCGCGTGTGGCGCGGCGGTTCGGCCTCCAGCATGGAGTGGGCCTCAACGTCGTAGAAGGGGCTGAGCGCGGCGGCGATATCCGGCTTGAAACCATCGGGGGCCTCGCGCCCCATCCGGCGGTCCTTGAGAACCGCATTGACCGCAGCATGGGTCGTGGCGGCGGCCAGCCCGTAGTCCTGCCAGTAAACCAGATCGCCCATGGCGCGGGCGCGGGCATAAAAGGGATAGGGGTTCTGGACGAAATCGGGATCGGTCGGCGACTGGGCGATCGTCTGCATCGGATCCTCGGGCAAGCGGGGTATCAGGCGGTTGGTGCGCTCAGCGTGTCGTCGAATTTAATCGATTCGCCACAACCGCAGGCATCGACGACATTGGGATTGCGGAACTTGAAGCCCGATTCCAGCAGCGCCACCTCGTAATCGATCTCGGTTCCGAAAAGGAACATCTGCGCCATCGGCGCGATCATCACCCGCGCGCCGTCCTGTTCGACCACCTCGTCATGGGGATCGACCTCAGTGACATATTCCATGGTGTATTCCATGCCCGCGCAACCGCCCTTCTTGACGCCGATGCGCAGGCCCTGATGGCCATCCTTCTGCATCAGGCGCAGGATCTGCGCGCTGGCGCGCGGGGTGATGGTGACGGCGGCTTTGCCGGGGATGCCGAACATGGGGTGTCTCCTTTGCCTGATAATCTAGGCGCGATGGGCCGCCGGCTCAAGTCCGGTGAGGGGGCGATGCCTCCGGCGGGGATATTTTGGCCAAATGGAAGGGGGCTTACATGAAGCCAAGTTCGAGGCGCGCCTCGTCGGACATCATGTCCATGCCCCAGGGTGGCTCCCAGGTGAGTTCGACATTGACGGTGCGCACGCCGGGCAGGGGTTCGATCGCTTCGGCGACCCAGCCGGGCATCTCGCCTGCGACCGGGCAGCCGGGTGCGGTGAGGGTCATCACCACCGAGACATCCGATTCCGGCGAGATCTCAATCGTGTAGACAAGCCCCAGATCGTAGATATTGACCGGAATCTCGGGGTCATAGACCGAGCGGCAAGCCTCGACCACGGTTTCGTGCAGGGGGTGATCTGTGGTGGAAGGGCGGATCAGCGGGGCGCCTTCCATCTGATTTGGCATATCGGTCATTTGGGTCCCGTTTCTTACCTGACAGAAGATATAAGGATTGTTCGCCGGCGCGTCCAGAGCCCGATCTGTTGCAAAGCCGCGGATGCGGCGATAAACGCGGGCGATGAGCAAGAGATTTACCTTCGATCTTCAGGCCACTGATGGCAAGGCGCGGCAGGGTGTCATTCACACGCCGCGGGGCGACATCCGCACGCCGGCCTTCATGCCGGTGGGCACTGCGGCGACGGTCAAGGCGATGCTGCCTGAAAGCGTGGCCGCCACCGGCGCCGATATCCTGCTGGGCAATACCTATCATCTGATGCTGCGCCCGACGGCCGAACGGATCGACCGTCTGGGCGGTCTGCATAAGTTCATGAACTGGCAGGGGCCGATCCTGACGGATTCGGGCGGGTTTCAGGTGATGAGCCTGGCCGATCTGCGCAAGCTGACCGAGGAGGGGGTGACCTTCAAAAGCCATGTCGATGGCTCGCGCCATGTGCTAACGCCCGAAAGATCGATGGAAATTCAGCGGCTTTTGGGCTCGGACATCGTGATGTGTTTCGATGAATGCCCGGCCTTGCCCGCCTCTGAGCAGGAGGTGGCCAAAAGCATGCGCCTGTCGATGCGCTGGGCGGCGCGGTCGCGCGAGGCGTTTGGCGACCGGCCAGGGCATGCGCTTTTCGGGATACAGCAGGGCGGTGTTACGCAAGAGCTGCGCGCCGAAAGCGCCGAGGCGCTGAAATCCATCGGTTTTGACGGCTATGCCGTAGGCGGTCTGGCGGTGGGCGAGGGGCAGGAGGCGATGTTCGGCGTTCTGGATTATGCGCCCGATATGCTGCCTGAGGATCGGCCGCGCTACCTGATGGGGGTGGGCAAGCCCGATGATATCGTTGGCGCCGTGGCGCGCGGCATCGACATGATGGATTGCGTGTTGCCCTCGCGCTCGGGGCGCACCGGCCAGGCCTTCACCCGCCATGGGGTGGTGAACATCAAGAACGCGCGCCACCGCGACGATCCGCGGCCTTTGGACGAAAACTGTTGCTGTCCGGCCTGCAAGAACTATTCGCGCGCCTATCTGCATCATGTCTTCCGGGCTCAGGAAATGATCTCAGGCATGCTTTTGACATGGCATAACCTGCAGTATTTTCAGGATCTTATGGCAGGCATGCGCGCCGCCATCGCAGAAGGGCGTTTCGCGCAGTTTCAGCGCGATTTTCACGCATCGCGAGCGGCGGGCGATATTGAGCCCTTGGCGGGCTGACCGTCGCGCCGCCGAGCCAGTGGCGGAAAAACGCGCCAATGTGCCCTATCGAAAGCTTGTCATCGCCCGCGCCGGTCTGCATGATACCCGCAAATTCAAAGACGGCCGGGTTGAAACAGGCGGCATATCAACCCAATTGAAAAGACGATGATAGGAAGAGCTCTGATGCCGCTGCGTGGCAGGGTAACGGGCTTTTTGCTTTTGAGGTAAGGAAACCATAATGACCGAGCAACTGACGACATCTTATCCGGTATTGCCGCTGCGCGACATCGTCGTCTTTCCGCATATGATCGTTCCGCTGTTTGTCGGGCGCGAGAAATCGGTGCGGGCGCTGGAAGAGGTGATGAAGGACGACAAACAGATCCTTCTGTCGTCCCAGATCGACCCGGGCGTTGACGATCCGACCGCCGACGGGATTTTCGAGGTCGGCGTGATCGCCAATGTCCTGCAACTGCTGAAACTGCCCGACGGCACCGTCAAAGTGCTGGTTGAGGGGCGCGCGCGGGTGCAGATCACCGAATATGTCGATAACCCCGAATTTTTCGAGGCCCACGCCGAGATTGTCGAAGAGATCCCCGGCGAAGAGGCCACCATCGAAGCGCTGGTGCGTTCGGTGGCCAGCGAGTTCGAGCGTTATTCGAAGATCAAGAAAAACATCCCCGAAGAGGCGCTGACCGCCGTTGCCGAAACCCGCGAAAGCGCCAAGCTGGCCGATCTGGTCTCGGGGCATCTGGGGGTTGAGGTGGATCAGAAGCAGGACCTGCTGGAAACGCTGTCGGTTGCGGCGCGTCTGGAAAAGGTTCTGGGCCTGATGCAGGGCGAAATGTCGGTTCTGCAGGTCGAGAAAAAGATCAAGACCCGCGTCAAATCGCAGATGGAGCGCACGCAGCGCGAATACTATCTGAACGAACAGATGAAGGCGATCCAGAA
>JASBSV010000114.1 GCA_030148745.1 Paracoccaceae bacterium | reverse complement strand
GTCCTGTTCTTTGGTTGTGTCCTCACGATCCGTCAAGCCGAACCGATCACAGCAATTTGACACCCGCGCACGGCTCTGTCGCAATCTATAGGAACTTATAGGTTGCCCCCTTTCGGCGGCCCCGGATGCGCCCAGAATCGCCATGCCGCCGCCCTCCGCCGCCGCCCGCAAAACGCGCCCGAAACGGCACGAAACGGCGCGGGCCGCGCAACGGGACCGAACGGCGCCAGAGGGTGCGCGGGGGGCTGCGGGCCCCGATCAGACCGAATATTTGCCGACGAACCGCTCGAAAATCTCGCTCGTACGGCGCGCGATCCCGGTCCAGCCAAAGGTGCGGCGGGCAAAGCGCGCGCCTTCTACCGTCAGGCGCTCGCGCAGCCAGTCATGCTGCATCGGCATATTCAGCATGGCCGCGAATTCCCGTGGACGCGTGGGATCGGCGATCAGAGCATGGCGGCCAAACTCCACCTGCGGGAAAAGCCCGCCGCGGGTCGTCAGAACGGTCGGCGTTCCGCAGGACATCGCCTCTACCGCGGTCATCCCGAAAGGCTCATAACGCGAGGGAAGCGCAAAGACCCCCGCGGCCCGGTAGTAATCGGCCAGATCTTCGTCGGCGACATATCCGCGCCAGTCGATCCGGTCACCGACCCCAAGCTCTGCCGCCTGCTTTTTCCATGTTTGAACAAGGGCTTTATCCTCATCGGAATTGGCACCAGCCGCAAGCACCAGCCTTGCCTTTGGCTGAAGCTCCAGCAGATAAGGCAGACAGCCGATTGCCAGATCATAGCCTTTGTTCGTGGCGGCGCGGCCAACAACGTAAATATCGTTTTTCGACATTTTCAGCCGCGCGCGGATTTCCTCCAGCGTCGCGGGCGTTGTGGCGGTGAACCGCTGTTCGTCAATTCCCGGCGGGATCATGGTGATATGCTCACCGGGCAAATCATAGTGATCCTCGATCAGCTGAACCTGCTGCTCGCTTGTCGCGATGAGGTGATCGCAGCTTCGGTATAATACGAACTCTTTCTCGATCCGTTCCTCAAAGCGGTAGTTGGCCGCCTTGCCCTCACCAAGGCTTTTCATATCCTTGGCCTTCCACCAGCCAAGTGAATGCGGCGTATGAATATGCGGTATCTGCAATTCCTCGGCGATCTTCTGTCCCGAAACGCCCGCATCCCAGTAATGAGAATTGACGACATCATAGACAAGCCCGTGACGCCGGACGGCGGCCAGAACATTGGTGACGAAATCGCCATACCAGTCGTGCATATCCTCTTTTCGAATGAACTTGCGCCCACCGAAAGGCACACGCCATACGCGCAGATTGTCATTGATCCTGTCTTCGGCGGGCTGATCCTCGAACTGGCGGGTCACCACATCGACCTTATAGCCCAGCCGGGCAAAGCGCTTGGCAAGTTCCATGACAAAAACGACCTGACCGCCGGTGTCCGGCTTGCCCAGTTCGGGCGATCCCGCAACATAGCCGTGCAGGGAAATCATCATGATCGAGCGGGAGTTTTGTTGAGGCAATGTCCTCTCCTGTCTAATCGAAATAGTCACCCGGCGGGCCTATCGGGGCAGCACGCCGAAATGTATCAGCCCCTCCTGAACCCCCGCCGCATGCCCCTTGCCGGCGTGAAAGAAAGGTAGGGGGCAGAGCGCCTTGATAAGTTCCGGCCGCGCATTGCCGACCACGATCCGATATTGCGCAGATCGTAGCAGCGCGGCATCATTGCCGCTGTCGCCCGATGCAACAATCCGATTGAACGGACATCCCATCGCGCCCGCAAGATAGCGCGTTGCCGCAGCTTTGCCGGCGCCGGGCGGAAGAATATCAAAATCCCCTGCCCCGGAGACGATGATCATCGCCTTCAGCCCAGCCTGTTCCAGCGCATTTGTCACAAGCTTTTGCGCCTCGGCGCCCGGGACCGAGAAACTGACCTTCAGATCGGTTTGAAATGCCGGATCATGCGGCTGAAAACCAAGCGATTTCACAAGCTCGTAAATGCGGTTTTTCGGCCAGCCCTCGAACTGGCGCTGCCAGTCGTCCATGCGGTGGCCCGCGAGGTAAACCTCGGTTCCCATGGCGGTAATTGTCGCATCGGGTTTCAGCGACGGCGGAAAGTAATCGCGCAGGGTGCTCGCCACGCTTGCCAGCGGACGGCTTGAATTTACGACAAAAACAATCCCGCCCCGGTTGCGGTTCAGCAAATCCGCAAGCTGCGCCAGCGCGGGCCAGTCACCGGTCAGCGTGTCGTCAATGTCGCTGACAAAAAACCAGCGCCGGTCACCGCCATTTGGCCCGCTCTCACTCACGTTGCGACGCCTCATCCGCCGGCAGAGGAAAATCGGGATTACGCGTCGCGGTATAGGCCGGCTCGATCTCGCCCTGCGGGCGCCGCAGCCATTCCATGAGCACGTCGCGCAATCTCATCTGCGCGGATTCAGTGTAAAAACCGACACGTCCGCAGGCATAGCTGTCATCGACCACCGACAAGGTTATCTGATCGTCGATCGAAAACTCGATATAGGGGCCGTGGGTGATGATCTTGATCGATATTTCCTGCCTTGCGCCCTTGGTCAGAAAATTTCCCGACTGCAGGGTTTCATATCTGAAGGCGTGTTCGAATTCCGGATTGATATTGGCGCCCCATCTGCGCAGCTGCGCATAGCCCTGGCTGAGGTCGAGCGACAGAAAATAACCGTCTCCCTCCTCGGAGACCCTGAGCACAAGGCCGCATTTGCCCGGGCTTTCCAACTGGATTTTAGCGACCAGCCGAAAATCCTGATGTTCGCCGGGGATCAGAAATGCTTCAAACCCGCTGGGGCATTGGAGGAGTATATTTTCGTCATCACCGTTCAGCATGGCCCAGGGATTGCCGAACAGAGCGGTGAATTCGGCAGCATTGGTCACCCTGAAGGGATTATAGGCCAGCCGGTCAAATCCATCGAATGATTTCAGCAAAAGACGCCCCATCGTGTCGGACACAAGCTCCTTCGGCGGCGGCAAAAGCCGCGCGATGGTTTCGCGCCCATAGGCGATCTCGCGCCGTTGGAAAAAATTAAACAAGAATACACGATCCTTTACCCGGCAGACCCGCGCGGCATAATTTCCTTTGGCCAGCAGAACATTATCGGCGAAATTCTGATATGGGCCTTCAATATTCTCGGCGTGCCAGTAATGGATCTTTGTGTCCTCGCGAATTGATCCGATCAGATAATAACGCGCGTTAAGCCGCAGCAAATTGGGCACCTCGACATCATCATAAAGGCCGGGCACGTATAGCGGCGCGTCAAAGCTGAACTGATCCGGCCCGGTCTCGCGCGCCAGCCCGACACAACCGCGGCGAATGACCGGCCCGGTATTGATCCGCGCAGAGGTCAGCAGCAGCTGCGTATCGCGCTCGGGATCATGATAGAAAAACGGATCGCGGAAACTTACCCAGTTGCGGCCTTCGTCGATGCTGGTTTCATACCAGCTTCCCGAGACTTCCAAAGGATAGCCGCCGCCGTCGCAGCGGGTCCAGGTATAGAGATCGTCGGACCGCGCCAGCCCCACGCGCTGTACCCGCCCGTATTCCGCCCGGCAAAGCCCGGTATAGAACATGCGCCAGGATCCCGGCCTGTGCGGGTCGGGCGAGACATGCATGGTCCAGAGCATATCGTCATCCCATTGTCCGGGCTCGCCGACGAACAGCGCATTCTTCACCCGGCGCCATGACATTCCGTCGTCACTGACGGCATGAGCGATGAAATCATGATTGGGCAGCACCAGATGGAACAGATGAAAGAGCCCATCGTGAAAAACGACATCTACGTCGCCAATATCCGACCGCAAAAACCCGTGAGATGCGTACATGCACGAACCATGCGATGACATGCAGGCATTTGCAATCTGTTGTGGAAAACAGCGCCGCTCTTACGGCTGTCTCTTTGCAAAGCTTGGCGCCATTGCCCAGCGATTGGGCAGGCCGAACGCCAGCTGCCGCAAGCTTTGGCCCACTATCCGGGGTGTCGGGCCGTAGCGCCCGCGCCGTTTGAGCGCCCGTGCGATGCCGCTGTCGCTCAGATACTCAGCGCCGCACCATCCGCGCGCGGATCGCTCGCCGTTTCGACAAGCCCGTCTGAATGGCGCACCAAAGCGCCGGCATGGCCCATAAGATCGCTGTATTCGGGCAGAAGTTCTACTTCGTGCCCGGCCGCCTTAAGGGCTGAAATCAACTCCGGGCTGAACCGCGCCTCGAGCTTCAGAGAGGTCGTATCCTCGCCCCATGTCTTGCCTAAAAGCCAGCGGGGCGCAGTAACGGCGGCCTGAAGGTCCATGCCGAATTGAGCATAGCGCGTAAATACGGCCGATTGTGTCTGCGGCTGGCCTTCGCCGCCCATCGTGCCATAGGCCATGACCCTGCCATCGGGCAGATGCGCAAGTGCCGGGTTCAGGGTGTGAAACGGCCGCCGCCCCGGCGCCAGTTGATTTGGGCCCGGCTGCAGCGAAAATCCCGCCCCGCGGTTTTGAAAGAAGACACCTGTGTCCGGGCAGGTCAGCCCCGAGCCGAATTCCCAGAAAACGCTTTGAATGAAACTGACGACCGTTCCGTCCTTGTCGCTTGCCCCCATCCAGATCGTATCGCCGTCCTTTGGCTCATGGGGCCAACTCATCGCATGGCGCATGTCGATACGTCCCGCCATGGCATCAAGCTCATCCTCGCGCAGCCAGTCCTGCGCCGGCACGGTCATTTGTTCCGGATCGCCCAAGGCCGCGTTGCGACGGATAAATGCCTGTTTGGTGGCCTCGATAAGACCATGCAGATGCTCGAACCCATCGCATTGCGTCACGCCAAGGCGGTCAAAAAGACCGAGGATGGTCAATGACGCAACGCCCTGCGTCGGGGCAACCATGTTGAATAGCTGCCCCTGCGAGGTTTTCAGTGTCAGCGGCGTAACCTGTTGCGCGCGGTAGCCTGCAAAATCGCCGGCGCGCAGAGGGCTGCCCTCGGCGGCCAGAAACCCGGCGTGAATATCTGCGATCTGACCGTCATAGAAACTGTGTAATCCGTGGTCGGCCAGATGCTGCAATGTCCGGCCAAGCGCAGATTGTATCAACCGCCCCCCCGCCACCGGGGCAGCGCCATCGATCAGAAAGCTGGACGCAAAACCGGGAATATCGTGCAGCCCGGCCAGCTTGTCCCGGGTGCAATCGGCCTGATTGGCGGTGACCGCGATGCCGTCTTTCGCATGGCCAATTGCGTCGGCAAGCAAATCTGCCAGCGGCAACCTTCGCTCCGCGGGCACAAGTGACAGGGCCAGATCCCAACCGGCAACGGTTCCCGGCACGGTCAGCGCGGCCAGAGCCCCCCTTGCCGGGATTGCATCGCCATGGCCCTGCCGCCTGTAAAACTCCGGCGTGGCAAGCGCCGCTGCCGTGCCGCAGGCGGAGATAGCTATCGGCGGCTGGCCCGGTTTGCTGATAATCCAGAACCCGTCACCGCCGATGCCGTTCATATGAGGATAGACCACGGCAATAGTGGCGGCGCCAGCCACCATCGCCTCGATCGCCGTTCCGCCACGCTGCAGAATGTCGCGGCCGGCAAGCGCCGCTGCATGATGCGGAGCGGTAAAGCCGCCATTCAGGCCCAGAGAAGATTTCAACATGTCACCATCCGATCGCGGCGGGCAGCCACAGAGCAATGCCCGGATAAAAGAAAACCAGCGCAACGCCCACAAGCTGAATTGCGATAAACGGAAGGACACCGCGATAGATCGCTCCGGTCGTGACCTCGGGCGGGGCTACTCCCTTGAGAAAGAACAATGCCCAGCCAAAGGGCGGCGTCAAGAAGGAGGTTTGCAGATTGACCGCCACAAGAATGGCGATCCACGCCATATCGGTTCCGGCCTGTTGGAAGATCGGTAAAAACAGCGGCAGGGCGATATAGGAAATCTCTATCCACTCCAGGAAAAAGCCCAGAACGAAAAGGATGATCATCAGAAAAAAGATTTGTCCTTCAAGCCCGCCCGGCACAAGCAGAAACGCATCCTGCACCAGTCGCTCGCCACCAAGGCCACGAAAGGCAAGTCCGAAAGGCTGGGCGAAGATGAGGATCAGAAAGACCATCGCGGTGGTCACAAAGGCGCTTCTGACCGCCGATAACAGCACGGAAAAATTCAGACGCCCGGCGATAAGGGCCAGAACGACGCTGCCCAGCGCGCCCATCGATGCGGCCTCGGTCGGCGCGGCGACGCCGCCTATGATCGATCCCAGAACCAGAAAGATCAGCGCAATCGGTGGCAGCACCACCTTAACCAGTTGCCCGGCAAGTTGCCGCCCCGATATAAGCGCGCGTTCCTCGGCCGGGATTGCCGGCACCATAGAGGGCCGGATAATTCCAAGAAACAGGATATATATCACAAACATACCCGACAATATTAATCCGGGAAAAAGCGCCGCGGCGAACAGGGTTCCGACAGATTCGCCTAAAATATCCGCCAGCAGTATCAGCACGAGACTGGGCGGGATGATCTGGCCCAATGTGCCCGAGGCGCAGATCACGCCCGAGGCAACGCCGGCATTATATCCCCGGTTCAGCAGGGGGCGGAGGGCGATCAGCCCCATCGTCACGACGGTTGCCCCGACAACGCCCGAGGCCGCACCCATCAGCACCCCGACCAATACGATGGCCAGCGCCATCCCTCCCCTCAGACCGCCCATCGCTCTTCCGATCACCTCGATCAGCTCTTCGGCGATGCGCGATTTTTCAAGCATGATCCCCATAAAGATGAACAAGGGCAGGGCCATCAGCGTATAGTTTGTAACCACGCCATAGATCCGTGCGGGCAGCAGGCTGAAAAGCGTGGTCCCAAAACCGAAGTAACCGAAAATCAAACCTGTGGCGCCCAGACAGATCGCGACGGGAAAGCCAAGCAAAAGCATGAAAAAGAAGGCGCCGATCATGACCAGCGAAAGCAGCTCTGTATAGGGCATCAATATGCTCGATATTTATTGCGGCAGGTCCGCCGGGAAAAACAGTTTGAGCGCCGCGTCGCCGATCATTGCGACGGCCTGAACGGACAGCATCAGGAACGCAAGCGGGATGAAAGCTTTGAGCAGATAGCGATAGCCAAGACCGCCGGGGTCAGGCGACCCTTCGTTGATCATGTAGCTGCTCTGCACATAAGCAATGCTGAGCCACGCAATAATCAGGGCGATCGCCGCCAAAAGAACACTCGCCACCAGATCGATCGCCGCCTGTAGCTGCGGCGGCATTCTGGCGTAGAGTATATCGACCCGCACTTCGGCCCCCTGATTAAGCCCATAGGACATCCCCATTAGCGCGGCCACCGCCAGCAAATGCCATTCTGCCTCCTGCAAATCCACGCGGCCAAAGCCGAACAGATAGCGCGCCAAGACGTTGAAGCTGACGACACATACAAGGGCAAAGCCCGACCATGCGCTAAGCTGCCCAAGGTGACGCACGACGGCCGAAGCCGCGTGCGTCCAGGTTTTTATAACCTCTTGCATGGGTTTTAGGTTGGAAGATTGTAAAGCGGCGCTTCGGAAACCTGAGCCCAGGCACGATGTTCGGCTTTGAAAGCCATAAAGGCGTCATGCACCTTACGCGTTGCCGGATCCGCGGCGGCCCCCTCTTCCAGAACACGGTCGGTCACGGTCTTAAGCTCCGCAACCACCTCATCGGGAAGGACATTTGCGATGACGCCATCGTTCTCGACCAGATCTTTCAGGGCGGCGGCGTTATTGGCCTCTGACCAGGTATGACTTTCCAGATTACAAGCCATGGCGGCGGTCTCGACGATGGATTGCAGATCAGGCGGCAAGCTGTCCCACGCCGCCTTGCCGATCAGCAGCTCGGTCGCATTCGACGGCTCGTGCCAGCCGGTTGTGTAGTAATATTTCGCCGCATTCTGCAGGCCAAGGCGCCGGTCCTGATAGGGCCCCACGAATTCCGCCGCATCGATGACGCCGCGCTCCAGTGCCGGAAAGATCTCGCCGCCTGGCAGCAGTTTCACATCAACCCCCAACGCGGCATAAACCTTACCTGCCAGTCCCGGAATACGCATCTTCAAGCCCTTGAAATCGGCCACACTCTCGATCGGTTTGCGGAACCAACCGGTCATCTGCACACCGGTATTGCCCATCGGCAGCGCCTTCAGCCCAAGCGGGGCATAGAGTTCGTCCCACAACTCCATGCCGCCTGCATGATAAAGCCAGGCGTTCATGCCCTGAAAGTTCAGGCCGAAGGGTACTGTCGTGAAATACTGAGCGGCAGGGATCTTGCCGGCCCAAAAATACGCATTGGCGGCATTCATCTCCACTGCGCCCGAGCGCACCGCGTCAAAGCCTTCCAATGCCGGGATCAGTTCGCCTGCGGCGAAATGCTGGATATTGAGGCGGCCGTCGGACATCGCGGCAACTTTGGCGACAAAGTCGGTGGGGCTGCCGGGGCCCACCACATAAAACGGCGAACCGGGACCATAGGCATTGGTCATTTTCCAGTTGAATACGGCCTGCGCCTGCACGATGGCGGGCGCGGCCAGAGGCGCGGCGGCCAGCGTAGTGCCGGCGGTAAGAAACTTACGTCGATCCATGGTATGATCTTCCCTGTGTCTGTTTTTGGACGTCCGTTTTCGGACGTGACTGGAACAACGGGTCGAAATTGGTAATCATTCAAGACCACCTTCTTCACAGCACTGACGCGGCCCGGATTTTGTATAAATTATCGCCTGACGGGCGCTTCGATGCATACAAATAGGGCGCGGGGTGAAGACCTTCCGATCAAGCTTTGCCCCCAGATCGGGAAAACTGCGGCAGGGCGCTTTGTGTTATCTCCGCCCCGGCCCTGAGTGCCGTGACCGGGCCATGATCCCCCATCTGCGCGGGCAAACGAATACCCGGCAGCGCCCTTGCAGTCACCCTTTCACAAGGGCCCCGCCCGGCCCCCCTTACCTCGCGCGGCAAAATCGGCCATAAGGCGGCGGAATTGAATCGCCAGTCACGAGGCCCGAGACAAATGCATGATATCCGCGCAATCCGCGAAAACCCCGCAGCTTTCGATGCCGCCATGGCGCGGCGCGGATATGCCAATGCCTCGGCCGATATTCTGGCGATAGACGCGGCCCGCCGGGTCCGCATCACCCAGGCCGAAGAAGCACAGGCCGAGCGTAACCGGGCCTCCAAAGAGGTGGGCGCGGCCAAGGCGCGCGGCGATACCGATGAGTTTGAGCGTCTGCGCGCGCTTGTGGCCGAAAAGAAAGAGGAAATCGCCCGGCTGGAGGAAGAGGCCAAGGCCGAGGACGCCCGCTTGCGCGAAATTCTGATGTCGCTTGACAATATCCCCTATGAGGATGTCCCCGACGGCAAGGACGAGGCCGATAATGTCGAGATCCACCGCTGGGGCAACATCCCCAATTTCGCCTTTGATCCCAAAGAGCATTATCAGCTGGCCGCGACCGAACACGGTATGGATTTCGAAACCGCCGCCAAACTTTCGGGCGCGCGTTTTGCGGTGATGTCGGGCGCGGTTGCGCGGCTGCACCGGGCGCTGGCGCAATTCATGCTGGATGTGCATACCGGCGAGAACGGATTGACCGAGATGAACGTGCCGGTTCTGGTGCGCGACGAGGCGATGCTGGGCACCGGGCAATTGCCGAAATTTGCCGAGGACAGCTATCGCACCACCAATGGCTGGTGGCTGATCCCCACGGCCGAGGTTCCGCTGACCAATACGGTCGCGGGCGAGGTGCTGGAGGCCGGCGATCTGCCGCGCCGGATGGTGGCCCATACGCTTTGCTTTCGCTCCGAAGCGGGCAGCGCCGGGCGCGACACCGCCGGGATGCTGCGCCAGCATCAGTTCGAAAAGGTCGAAATGGTCTCGATCACCCGCCCCGAAGACAGCCGCGACGAGCTGGATCGCATGACAAAATGCGCCCAGGGCATTCTGGAACGGCTGGGCCTGCCTTACCGCACGGTGGTTCTGTGCGTGGGCGATATGGGCTTTGGCGCGCGGCGCACCCATGACATCGAGGTCTGGCTTCCCGGCCAGAACACCTATCGCGAGATCAGCTCGGTCTCGGTCTGCGGCGATTTTCAGGCACGGCGCATGAACGCCCGGTTCCGCCCCGAAGCCGGCGCGCGGCCCGAATAGGTGCATACGCTGAACGGATCGGGCCGTGCCGGTGGCCGCTGCCTGATCGCGGTGCTGGAAAACGGTCAAAGGGAGGATGGCTCGGTCGCCCTGCCCGAGGCGCTTTATCCCTATCTGGGTGGCAAGACACGGCTGACCCCGGACGGCACGCTGGCCTAAAGGCCAAAGGCAGGCCCCGGGCGGGCGGCAAGGCGCGCCCGGGGCCCTGTTTTTGCGACCCTCAGATCACGGGCGCACCACCATCTGGTGCCCCACGCCCTTGATCGCGATATCGCCCACCGCGCTCAGGCTGGCGGGATCGACGCGCCAGACGCGCGGCTCCTGACGGCTTGAAATGAACAGCTCTCCGGTTTGCGGCACCACGGCAAGGTGATAGGGCTGCGGCGCGAGCGCGGCGCGTTTTAGCGCCCCGCTGGCAAGATCCACCGCGACCAGCTGGTTATTCTCCTTGGCGGCGACAAAGAGCGTCTTTTCATCCGGCGACAGGCCGATGCCATGAAGCTCCCCTCCGATGTCGAAGCTGCGCAGGGTCTGTCCGCTGGCGACATCGACCTGATGGGCGATACCGGCATCGGCGTCAGCCACGAAAAGCTGTGTGCCATCGGCGCTGATCACCAGATGTTCGGGCGTTTTGCCGACCACCATGTTGCGGCTCACGATCCCGCGCGCCATATCGACGACCGAGATCGTGCCATTGCCCGCATTCGTGACATAAAGCGTGGCGCTGTCGGGGCTGAAGACGGTGTAGTTCGGCATATCGCCCGTGGCGACAAAGCTTTTGAACTTCATCGTTTCAAGATCGACAATGCTGATACCGCCCTCGGCCGGATGGGTGGCCACGGCATATTTGCCATCGGGTGAGACGCCGGTGTGATGCACCGCGCCCGGAACCTCGATCCGGTTGAGAAGCTTGCCGCTTTTGGCATCGAGGACCGACAAAAGGCTGAGGCCGGCATCCTTGGGCATGGCCCCCGGGGCTGGCGCGGCATGGTGCTTTTCATGATCGCCGGCCGAGACGCCTTCGGGTTTGGCGGCGGCCTTGGCCTCATCGCGGGTCACCTCGGCAAAGCTTCCGGCGACCAGATAGGGCACACCCGGCGCGCCGCCCAGCCCGTGAACTGCGGGCAGGCCGGGGATCGTGCGGATTGTCTTGCCGGTGGCCGCATCGACCTCAAGCACCTGCCCGGCGTTCCCTTCGGGAATGAAGACGGTCGCGGCCGGGGCCATCGCCGCCATGGCAATGCTCACCGCAATGTAAGCGCCTGTGAATACGTAAGATTTTTTCATAGCTTCCTCGTGAAGTTGGGCGCGGGCCTGCCCCATCGGGGCGCCCGTGCCAAGGGGTTGGGGAAAATCCGGCCCGGCGCCTTAGGCCCGGGCCGGATACATCGGGTCATTTCGCGGCGCGGGCCGCCATGGCGTTGAAGATCGGTGCGAAGATCAGCGCCACATACCAGCCGTAGCCAAAGCTTTCGGCCAGCCCCAAAAGAAAGGAGGGCCAGCTGATCCAGCCAACACCGGGCAAAAGCGGCAGCCATGCCTGATACATCGCCGCGCCGGGGAAGATCAGGCCAAAGCCCACGCAAAGCGCAAAGGTGATGGCCAGAAAAAGACCCAGGCTGTTGCCCAGAACCGCAATCGGGATCCGGGCCGGTCCGGGGGCCGTGTTTTGGGATTGTGTCGACATCTAAGCACCCATCGGTTGGTTGATTGATCGACGCGGGGGCGGCCCGCCATCAGGCCGCGGCGCGCAAATTCCTGCTAAGACGGCCTTGCGTCATCCGCGCCGGCGCAAAACGCACCTGCGCAAAGGACGGGCCGCATCTCAGGCGGTGCGCTGTGGCTTTGGGGGCCTTTGCGGCGGTATGATGGTGGAAAGGGGCGCGGCGCCCTGCTGCGCCCATGAAACCGCCTCGCCCTGCGGCGTGATCGCGCGCAGGGGCGCAGGCAAGGGCAGCGCCATCTGGCAAAACAGCACCTGCTCGCACTGCGCGGCCTGCATCGGCATCACCGGCGACAAACCCGTATCGCCAGCCCTGGCAAGGGCACGCTCAATCGCCGGGCCGCCGGCATGACCGCCCGGCGTGGCGGCAAGGGTCATATGCAGGCTTGCCACCACCAAAGCGGCGATCAACAGGGACACATAGCCGCGCCAAAAAGCGCGCGCGCCGTTTCTGACCCCTGTTTTTGTAAACCAAACCATCCTGCGGGCATCCTGTTACCTGCCCCCAGCAATACCCACCCGGCCCCAGCCCGGCGTTGATCTGGATCAAAAGGGGCGATCACGAAGACGCGATATCGCGCCCGCCCGGCCAAGAGCGGCCTAGAGACGGCTGAGGTAAAAGCTGTATTCAGCCGGCGAGATGATCGAGGTGATACGCGCGATCTCGTCGCGTTTGACCGCGCAATAGACCGGGTGGTATTCCGGCCCCAGAAGATCAAGGGCGATCTGCGAGGTCTCGAAATTCTGCAACGCGGTAAGCCAGTCATGGCTAAGCGGCGGGCCAGCGTTGGCGCCATCGCTGTCAAGCGGCGGCGGAAGCTCCAGATCGCCCCGCAGCCCGCGCCGCACCCCTGCAAGGATCGCCGCAATCACCAGATAGGGGTTGGCATCGGCGCCGCTGATCCGGTGCTCAAGCCGCGCTGCCGGTCCGTCGGTCTGTGGCAGGCGCAGGGCCGCGCCGCGATGATCCAGCCCCCAGTCGGCGGTCGCAGGTGAAAACCCGCCCGGCTGGAACCGCCGGTAGGAATTGAAATGCGGCGCAAAGAGAAGCTGAAGCTCGGCCATGCTGTCCAGCACCCCGGCCACCGCCTGTTGCAGCATCGGGGCAAGCCCGCTTTCGGCGGAAAACACATTGCTGCCCTGCCCGTCCAGCAGCGACAGATGCACATGCATCCCGTTGCCCGGATGCTCGGCATAGGGTTTGGCCATGAAGGTCGCCTCAAGCCCGTGCTGGGCCGCCACGCCGCAAACCAGCCGGCGGAACAGCACCGCGGTATCGGCAGCGGCAAGGATGTCGCTGCCATGGCGAAAGTTCACCTCGAACTGGCCGGGGCCATATTCGGCGATCAGCGTGTCGGTCGGCAGGCCCTGAAGCGCGGCGGCAGACAGGATATCGGACAAAAGCGTCTCATAGCGCTCCAGCACGCCTAACTCGTAATTCTGGGTCTCGGGCAGGCCCTCGGGCGGCTCGGGCGCTGTGCCCTCTTCGCTGCGGGGGCGCAGGATATAGAACTCAAGCTCACTTGCCACCACCGGGAACAGCCCCTCATCCGCCAGCGCGCTGACCTGCCGGGCCAGACATTGACGCGGTGACAGCGGGCTGATGGTGCCGTCGGGCTGCAGCATCTCGGCCAGAACCTGCGCCACATTGCCCTCGGCCCATGGCACCTCAAGCAGGGTGCCGGGGATCGCCGTCAGCATCCCGTCAGGATCGCCCTGCACAGCGCCCAGCCCGGTTTCAGGCACCTCGGCCCCCAGAATACTGGGCGCATAGGTCGATTGCGGCAGACGCACCTGTCCCTTGGCAAGCTTGTCGATCTCATCGCCGCGCAGCCATTTACCGCGCAAGACCGCATTGAGATCGCACAGCATCACCTCGATCCGCTCGGGCGCATCATGGCTGGTACAATAGCTTTGATATTCCGCACCGATGGTGCCGGTGGTGGTCATTGATCGGCTTCCTGCTCTTCTTTCTGGCGCTGTAGCGCCCCGCGTTTGGTGATCAGCGATGCAGCTATCACTCCGACCGTCACAATCGCAATCATGATCGTCGACAGCGCGTTGATTTCGGGGCTGACGCCCAGCCGCACGGCGCTGAAGATCCGGATCGGCAGCGTCGTGGCCGAGGGCCCCGCGGTGAAGGATGCGATCACCAGATCGTCCAGCGACAGCGTAAAGGCCAGAAGCCAGCCCGAGATTACCGCCGGCGCGATGATCGGCAGCGTGACAAGCAGGAACGCCCGCAGCGGGTTGCAGCCCAGATCAAGCGCCGCTTCCTCCAGCGAGCGGTCGAAACTGACCAGCCGGGCCGAGACAACGACCGACACATAGCACATCGAAAAGGTCGTATGCGCCAGAACGATGGTGAAAATCCCCCGGTCCATCCCGATGGCGATGAAAAACAGCAGCAGCGACAGGCCGGTAATCACCTCGGGCATCACCAGCGGGGCATAGATCATCCCGGCAAAAAGGGTGCGGCCATGAAACCGCCCCGCGCGCACCATCACATAGGCCGCCATCGTGCCCAGAACCGTGGCGATGGTCGATGACAGAACCGCCACCCGAAGCGTCACCCATGCCGCCGCCAGAAACGCATCATTCTGGATCAGCGATCCATACCAGCGCGTCGAAAACCCCGCCCAGACCGTGACCAGTTTCGAGGCGTTGAAACTGTAGATGACCAGGATCACCATCGGCAGATAGAGAAAGGCAAACCCAAGCGTCAGCGAGGTTACATTGAACCATGAAAACCGCCTCATGCCGTGTCCTCGGCTTCGCGCTCGCGCATCTGGTTGCGCTGGAACAGAACAATCGGCACCACAAGGATCAGCAAGAGAACCACCGCCACCGCCGAGGCGACCGGCCAGTCGCGGTTGGCCGAAAACTCCTCCCACAGGACCTTGCCGATCATCAA
>JASBSV010000110.1 GCA_030148745.1 Paracoccaceae bacterium | reverse complement strand
TGGCGCGGCGATTGCTCAAAGGTGATGGCCGGTGCCCCGGTAAAGCCCCGGCGCGCCAGCAAAGCCGCCGAGACACCCGCCATTGCGCCCCAGCCCGAGCCGTCCTTGACCATCGTGGGATGGTCGATACAGCGCATCATCTGGCTGCGCGGGCCATGGTATTCGGCAATGCCGAGCGCATGGCGCGTCTGATCGGGGCTGAGCCCCAGTATTCGCGCGCCCGTCGCCGCCACCGCAACCGCGACCCAAGCGCCCGAGGTGTGATAATCGGGCGCGCTGTCATGCAGCGCCATGGCCAGCCGGCAGGAAAATTCATACCCCAGTGTCAGCGCGGTCAGAACCTCGGCCCCGTCATCGATGCCAGCGATATGCGCAAAGGCCAGCGTTGCCGGCAATATCCCGCAGCCGGCGTGCCCCTTGGCCGGGTTGAACCCGTCGTGGCCATCAAGGCTGTCGATGGTCGTGGCCCCGGCCAATGCGGCGCCCGCAGCGCTGGCACGGCGCGCATCGAACATCATCGGCACCGGCCCGGCGCAGTCTTCGGCCGCATGATCGCGGATGATCTGCGACATTTGCGTGGCCGTGCCGCCGATCGCCACACCCAGAAGATCCAGCAGGCACATCTCGGCGGCGCCCGACACATCGCCGGGCAGATCGGCGGCAGTCAGATCGTGAAGATATCCAATGGCGTCCTGAGGCCCGGTCATGGCGCAAGGATGACCTGCCGCGCCGATCCGGGCAATGTCGCTTTGCAGCAAAAATCGCCCCAAAGCGACATTGACCGCCGCCGCCGCGCGCCGCATTCTCCGGCCATGGAAAAATTTACCGGCAATTTCACCCAGCAGGAGCCGATTCCCGAAGCAGGGATCGAAGCGGCGCTGCGCGTCATGCGCTCGGGCCGGCTGCACCGGTACAACACCCAGGGCGATGAGCTGTCCGAGGCGGCGCTTCTGGAACAGGAATTTGCCGCCGCCATGGGCGCGAAATACTGCCTTGCGGTTGCCTCGGGCGGTTATGCGATGGCCACCGCGCTCAGGGCGCTGGGGGTGGCGCCGGGCGATAAGGTCATGACCAATGCCTTTACGCTGGCGCCGGTGCCGGGCGCGATTGCGGCGCTGGGTGCTGTGCCGGTCTTTGTCGGGGTGAGTGAGGCGCTGACGCTGGATCTGGAAGATTACGCGCAAAAGGCCCGCACCTCGGGGGCGCGTGTTCTGTTGCTCAGCCATATGCGCGGGCATTTATGCGATATGGACCGGCTGATGGAAATATCGGACGCCGCCGGGATCGCGGTGGTCGAGGATTGCGCCCATACGATGGGCGCGCGCTGGAACGGGGTCTTGTCGGGCCGTCAGGGTGTCTTTGGCTGTTATTCCACGCAGACCTACAAACACCTCAACTCGGGCGAGGGGGGCTTGCTGATCTCGGATGATGCCGGGCTTATGGCGCGCGCGGTCATGCTTTCGGGCAGCTATATGCTCTTTGATCGTCACGCCGCCGGCCCGCCGCCCGAGGTCTATGAAACGCTGCGCTATGAGACGCCCAATATTTCGGGGCGGATGGATAATCTGCGCGCGGCCATCCTGCGCCCGCAGCTTGCCGCGCTGGATAAGCAGATAGAGCGTTGGAACAGGCGGTATCGCGCTGTCGAAGCGGGGCTGCGCGACACCCCCGGCCTGCGCGTGGTCGAGCGCCCGGCGGCCGAGCATTACGTTGGCTCTTCGATCCAGTTTCTTTTGCTCGACTGGCCGGACAGCGCGGTCACCGAGGTGATCGCGCGCTGCGCCGCGCGCGGGGTCGATCTGAAATGGTTCGGCGGGGCCGAGCCGACGGGCTTTACCTCGCGCTATGACAGCTGGCGATACGCGCCCACGCCGCAAATGCCGCAAAGCGACCGCATATTGCGCGCCATTGTTGATATGCGCCTGCCGCTGACCTTCTCGGTCGACGATTGCGCGCTGATCGCCCACATCATCCGGGCCGAGGTTTCCGCCGTCTGGCAGGAACGCGCGGCCTGAAACCCCAAAAAACCACGCCCAATGATCGCAATTGCGTCATCTCACGCAGGCGTCATTTTCCGGTAACGGCGCGCCACACGCTTTTGCGCGAGGATTGATCCTCTGTGAGGTTTTTTGGCCCTAGCCTTGTCCTGCCGATGCCCGAAAGGGACGGCGAGAGTGGATACATATTCTGGGGAAATGAAATGCAACATCTTACCTTACCAAAGCTATGGCTCAGGGCCGCGCTGGCCGTGGCCCTGATGACGGGCGCGGGCGCCTCGGCGGCGCTTGCGCATTCGGCCAAGAACGGCGCCGCCAACTGGAAGGGGCCGGGGGTGATGGCAGCCTCGGCCAAAGGGCTGGCGATCTGGCAGTTTCCGGACCGGCGGGCGCTGGACCCCGCGCTGTTCGGAACCCCGTCCAAACCGCTGAACGTCGAGCTTTTGCCGCTGGCCGAGCGGGCGGTCAGCGGTGATGGAGCCGCCTTTACCACGATCAAGACACCCAAGATGTTCTCGAACAAGATCAAAAAGATATCCGGCACGTTCCGGATGCAGGTGGCGGATCTGACTGCCAAGGACGGGCCCGGCTCGAAAGACCGGATCGCGATGCAGGCCGATTTTGCCGGCCCGACCGGCAAAGCGTATCGCGTGGTGGTCAACAAGGTCATTCCCAAGGGGCCCGACCACCCGTTTTTCGGCGGTGTCGGTACGGATGTTCTGATGCATGGCGGCACCGGCATCGGCACCCCGCTGGTGGCACAGGAGTTTTCCTATATCACCGCATGGGGGCTGGGGGATATCTATGTGGATGGCAAACTGGCCGACCGGGGGCGGATCGTGCATGTCATGGTCTCTGAACGCACCCGCGACGATAATTTCAGGATCGGTTTCGGCGTGGCCAAGCCCGATCAGCTTGAAATCCACCTTGCGATGCCGCCGCTCAAAGGATCGCCAACCGGCCCGGTCGCCAGCCCGGTACCCACCGGTGTGATCCTGCCCAATGGCAAGGAGCAGCCCTTTATCCATGTCAATTTCTATGGAAACGCCAAGGTCACGGGCAATCGCTTTGTAACCGCCTCTAACTAAGCGCGCCCCTGTCAATGGCTGCGGACACCGGCCCGGTGCCGGTGTCCGTTTTTTGTGCCATCATGGCGTGGGGGACTGGACGAATCCGCGCCGGCTCCATATAACTGAACGAGCGTTCAATAAACGGAGAGCGGTCAGATGTTCACCTCGTCCATGCGGTTTGATTTGGGTGATGATGTTAATGCGCTGCGCGAGATGGTGCATCGCTGGGCGCAGGATCGGGTCAAACCGATGGCCGCCGAGATTGACCACTCGAATGAGTTTCCCCCGGCGCTCTGGCGCGAAATGGGTGAACTGGGCCTTTTGGGCATCACCGTTCCGGAAGAGTTCGGCGGCACCGGCATGGGCTATCTGGCCCATACCGTGGCCGTCGAAGAGGTGGCGCGCGCCTCGGCCTCGGTCTCGCTGTCATACGGCGCGCATTCGAACCTTTGCGTTAATCAGATCAACCTGAACGGTACGCCCGAGCAAAAGGCGAAATATCTGCCGCGGCTGATCTCGGGCGAACATGTCGGCGCGCTGGCCATGTCCGAGGCCGGGGCAGGATCGGACGTGGTCTCGATGAAGCTGAGGGCCGAGAAAAAGAACGGCTATTACACGCTGAACGGCACGAAATACTGGATCACCAACGGGCCCGACGCCGACACGCTGGTGGTTTACGCCAAGACCGATCCTGACGCCGGATCAAAGGGCATGACTGCCTTTCTGATCGAAAAGGAGATGACCGGTTTTTCAACCAGCCCCCATTTCGACAAGCTGGGGATGCGCGGGTCGAATACTGCCGAGCTGATCTTTGAGGATGTCGAAGTGCCGTTCGAAAATGTGCTGGGGCAGGAGGGGCGCGGTGCCGCCGTTCTGATGTCAGGGCTGGATTATGAGCGCGTCGTTCTGTCGGGCATCGGGCTTGGGATCATGGCCGCCTGTCTGGACGAGGTGATGCCCTATCTGGCCGAGCGCAAACAGTTCGGACAGCCGATCGGAAACTTCCAGCTGATGCAGGGCAAGATCGCCGATATGTATACGGCCATGAACTCGGCCCGGGCCTATGTCTATGAGGTGGCGCGCGCCTGTGACCGGGGCGAGGTGACGCGTCAGGACGCGGCGGGTTGTGTCCTCTATGCCTCGGAAGAGGCCATGAAAGTGGCCCATCAGGCGGTTCAGGCGATGGGCGGGGCAGGCTTTATGAACGACAGCGCGGTTTCGCGCATTTTCCGCGACGCCAAATTGATGGAGATCGGCGCGGGCACCTCGGAAATCCGCCGGATGCTGATCGGGCGCGAATTGATGGGGACGATGGGGTGATTAATTAAAACTGATTTAATGTGGGAGATTACACGATGGCCAAAGACGATTTCACCTCTCTAAGAGCGCTTTACATCAATACGTCCCTGAAAAAGCGGCCCGAAGAGAGCCATACCAAGCTTTTGCTGAATGCCTCGGCCGCGATCATGGAAAAAGCCGGCGTCACGGTCGAACATCTGCATATGCTCAGCCATGATGTCCCGCCGGGCGTCTATCCGGATATGACCGAACACGGCTGGCCGCGCGACGACTGGCCCGCGATATGGGACAAGGTTCTGGCCGCCGATATTCTGGTGGTGGGCACACCGCTGTGGCTGGGCGAGGAAAGCTCGGTCTGCCGGGTTCTGATCGAGAGGCTTTATGGCATGTCCGGTCTTTTGAACGACAAGGGGCAATCGGTCTATTACGGCAAGGTCGGCGGCTCGGTGATCACCGGAAACGAAGACGGGGTGAAACATGCGGCCATGACCATTGGTTATGCCCTCAGCCATCTGGGCTATACGATCCCGCCGCAGGCCGATTGCGGCTGGATCGGCGAGGCGGGGCCGGGCCCCTCTTATGGTGATGAGCTGGATGATGGCAGCCGCGCGGGCTTCGACAATGATTTTACCAAGCGCAACACCACTATCATGACTTGGAACCTGATGCATCTGGCCGCGATGCTGCGCACGGCGGGCGGCTATCCCAACCGGGGCAATGATCGCAACGCCTGGAAATCGGGTGAGCGTTATGGTTTCGAAAACCCGGAGTACCGCAGTTGAAACTTGCCTCCAGTGTTCCCGCAGGCTCGGACGGGTTTCGTCAAAACCGCGCCGCGCATGAGGCCATGCTAGCCACCATAGCCGAGGCAGCGGCGCAGGCCGCGGCGGGCGGCGGTGAAAAATCGCGCGAACGCCATCTGTCGCGCGGCAAGATGCTGCCGCGCGAACGTGTCGCCAATCTTCTCGACCCCGGCAGCGCCTTTCTGGAAATCGGCGCCACCGCCGCCCATGACATGTATGACGGCGCCGCCCCCGGGGCGGGGATCATCACCGGGATCGGTCAGGTTCTGGGCCGCGAGGTGATGGTCATCTGCAACGATGCGACGGTAAAGGGCGGCACCTATTACCCGATGACGGTCAAAAAGCATCTGCGCGCGCAGGAAATCGCCGCCGAATGCCGTCTGCCATGCGTCTATCTGGTCGACAGCGGCGGCGCCAACCTGCCCAATCAGGACGAGGTGTTTCCCGACCGCGATCATTTCGGGCGGATTTTCTATAATCAGGCCCAGATGTCGGCGCGCGGCATCCCTCAGATCGCCGTGGTCATGGGGTCTTGCACCGCCGGGGGCGCTTATGTGCCTGCGATGTCGGATGTCACGATCATCGTGCGCGATCAGGGCACGATCTTTCTGGCGGGCCCGCCCTTGGTCAGGGCGGCAACGGGCGAGGTTGTGACAGCCGAAGATCTGGGCGGCGGCGATGTGCACACGCGCCTGTCGGGCGTGGCCGACTATCTGGCCGAGGACGACGCCCATGCGCTGGCGCTGGCGCGTCAGGCGATGGGGTCGCTCAATCGCGGCGGGGCGCAGGGCCATGTCGATTGGGCCAGCCCCGAAGACCCCGCCTATGATCCCGAAGAGCTTTTGGGCGTGGTGCCTGCCGATCTGCGCACGCCCTATGACATCCGCGAGGTGATCGCCCGGGTCTTTGACGGCTCGCGGCTGGATGAGTTCAAGCCCCGCTTTGGCGAGACGCTGGTCACCGGCTTTGCCCATCTCAAGGGCTGCCCGGTCGGGATAATCGCCAATAACGGCGTGCTTTTCAGCGAAGCGGCGCAAAAGGGCGCTCATTTCGTCGAGCTATGCAGCCAGCGGCGCATCCCGCTGATATTTCTGCAAAACATCACCGGCTTTATGGTGGGCCGCAAATACGAGAACGAAGGCATCGCGCGCCATGGCGCCAAGATGGTGACCGCCGTTGCAACGACATCCGTTCCCAAGGTCACGATGATCGTGGGCGGATCTTTCGGGGCCGGCAACTATGGTATGGCCGGGCGCGCCTATAGCCCGCGTTTTCTGTGGAGCTGGCCCAACAGCCGGATCTCGGTCATGGGCGGCGAACAGGCCGCCGGCGTTCTGGCCACCGTCAAGCGCGATGCGATTGAGCGCGGCGGCAAAAGCTGGTCGCCCGAGGAAGAGGCCGAGTTCAAGCGCCCCACGATCGAGATGTTCGAGCGCCAGTCGCATCCGCTTTACGCCAGTGCGCGGCTTTGGGATGACGGCATCGTCGATCCGCGCAAATCGCGCGAGGTGCTGGCGCTGTCGCTGGCGGCGGCGCTGAACGCGCCAATAGAAGAGACGCGCTTTGGCGTTTTCCGGATGTGAGGGGCAGGGCATAACGATGATCGGAAAACTGCTGATTGCCAACCGCGGCGAAATCGCCTGCCGGATCGCCGCAACGGCGCGAAAGATGGGGATCGCCACAGTGGCCGTCTATTCGCAGGCCGACCGCGACGCCGCACATGTCGCCGCCTGCGATGTGGCCGTCCCTATCGGTGGTCCGGCGCCTGCCGACAGCTATCTGCGCGGTGATGCTATCATTCAGGCCGCTCTGGCGCAGGGGGCCGAGGCGATCCACCCTGGCTACGGCTTTCTGTCCGAAAACCCCGATTTCGTCGAAGCGGTCGAAGCGGCGGGTCTGATCTTTGTCGGCCCCTCGGCCAAGGCGATCCGGGCGATGGGGCTGAAGGATGCCGCCAAGGCGTTGATGGAAAAGGCAGGGGTGCCGGTTGTGCCGGGCTATCACGGCGCGGATCAGGACCCCGCAGCGCTTGCCGAAGCGGCGCAAAAAATCGGCTATCCGGTGCTGATCAAGGCGGTGGCCGGCGGCGGCGGCAAGGGGATGCGCCGGGTCGATGGGCCTGCCGAGTTTGCCGCCGCGCTGGCATCGGCGATGGCCGAGGCGCGCACAGCCTTTGGCAATGACGCGGTTCTGATCGAAAAATTCGTGACCCGCCCGCGCCATATCGAGGTTCAGGTTTTCGGCGATGGCACCCGTGCGGTGCATCTGTTCGAGCGCGACTGCTCGCTCCAGCGGCGACACCAGAAGGTCATAGAAGAGGCACCCGCGCCGGGAATGACCGGGCCCATGCGCCAAGCCATGGGCGCCGCCGCCGTGCGTGCGGCCGAGGCAATCGGATACAGCGGCGCCGGCACGGTCGAATTCATCGTGGACGCAAGCGAGGGCCTCAGCCCCGAGCGTTTCTGGTTCATGGAGATGAACACACGCCTTCAGGTCGAACACCCGGTCACAGAAGCGATCACCGGCGTCGATCTGGTCGAATGGCAGTTGCGCGTTGCCGGCGGTGAGGCGCTGCCGCCTCAGGCCGAAACCCTTGCCATCAGCGGCCATTCCTTCGAGGCGCGCCTTTACGCCGAAGACGTGCCCGCAGGGTTTTTGCCTGCCACCGGGCGGCTGGAGCATCTGGCCTTCCCGCCCGGCGCACGGATCGACAGCGCGGTGCGCGCAGGCGACGTGATAAGCCCCTGGTACGATCCGATGATCGCCAAGATCACGGTCCATGGGGCCAGCCGCGCCATCGCCTTGCAAAAACTTCAGGCGGGGCTTTGCGGAACGCAGGTTGCAGGCACGGTGACCAATCTGGCCTTCCTGCGGGCCCTCGCAGCGCAGGAAGAGTTTGCGCGCGGCGATGTCGACACCGCATTGATCGAACGCAATATCGACGCTTTGGCGCAGGTGCCCCCGGCGCCCACCCCCATTCGCGCGCTTTCCGCCATCGGTGCGGCGGGGCTGAACACGGGCGCGGCTTCGGGCTTTACCCTCTGGGCGCCGCTGACATGGCGCGTTGCCCTCAGCGAAGGGGGGGAGGGGTTCGAGGCCGCGATCCGGGTGATCGGGGAAGGGCAATTTGAGGTCGATATCGATCAGGCCACCCATCAGATCGAACGCCGGGGCGGGCGCTGGTGGATCGACGGGACCGGCTGTCAGGCCGACCTGAACGGGCAGGGCGGCAGGATCACGGTGTTCTCTGTCGCCGCTTATGAATTTCACCGCCCCGATCCTCTGGCGCGGGGCAATGCCGAAGCTGCCGCCGGCGCGGTTCTGTCACCCATGCCGGGCGTTTTGCGCGATATCTTTGTAACGCCCGGTCAGCAGGTGGCGGCCGGCGACCGGCTTGCCGTTCTTGAGGCCATGAAGATGGAACATGTTCTGACCGCCAGCCGTGCCGGCTCTATCGCCGGGGTGCTGGCCCGGCCCGGCGATCAGGTCGAGGCGGGCGCAACCCTCGTCACCTTTGAGGAGCCGGTGGAATGAGCCATCCGGGCCGGACAGAAGCGACAAAAGAACATGTCGAGATATTCGAGGTGGGCCCACGCGATGGTCTGCAAAACGAAGCGCGGATCATTCCCGTGGCTGAAAAGATCGCCCTGATCGACCAGCTCTCGGGCGCGGGATTTCGCCATATCGAAGTGGCCAGCTTCGTCTCACCCAAATGGGTGCCGCAAATGGCCGACGGGGCCGAGGTTCTGGCCGGCATCGCGCGCAGACCGGGGATATCCTACAGCGCCCTTGTGCCCAATATGACCGGGCTTGAACGGGCACTGCGTGCCAATGTCGACGAGATTGCGATTTTCGGATCGGCCTCCGAGGGGTTCTCGCGTGCCAATATCAATGCCTCGGTCGATGAAAGCCTTGCCCGCTTTGCCCCGCTCGCCCGCGCGGCACTGGATGCGGGGCTGCCGGTGCGTGGCTATGTCTCCTGCGTGGCCGAATGCCCCTATGACGGACCAACCCCGCCTGCGGCAGTGGCCCGCGTGGCGCGCGCGCTGCTCGATATGGGGTGCTATGGCGTGTCGCTGGGCGATACCATTGGCCGGGCACGGCCCGAAACCATTGCCGCCATGCTGGCCGAGGTTCTCAAGGTCGCGCCGCCGGGCCGGCTGGCCGGGCATTATCATGATACCGGCGGCCGGGCGCTCGATAATATCGAGGTTTCTCTCGATGCGGGGCTGCGCATCTTTGACGCCGCCGTCGGCGGTCTGGGCGGATGCCCCTATGCGCCGGGAGCGGCGGGAAATGTCGCAACCGAAGCCGTGCACCGGCGCCTGAGCGAGCTCGGCTATGAGACGGGGCTCGACGCAGCGGCGGTCGGGGCGGCGGCGGCAATGGCAAGGGCAATGCGAAACGGAGCGGATGATGTTTCAGACACTGAAAATCAGGACCGATGAACGCGGCATAGCGACGCTGACGCTGAACCGGGCCGACAAACATAACGCCATGTCCGGCCAGATGATCGACGAGCTGGATCAGGCCGCCGCCATGCTGGGCCGGGACGAGGCGGTCCGGGCGGTTGTCCTGACCGGTGCGGGCCGGAGTTTTTCCGCCGGCGCCGATCTTGAATGGATGCGCGCCCAGACCGAGGCCGATGACGACACGCGGCGCACTCAGGCGCGGGCGTTGGCGATGATGCTCTATCGGCTCAACAGCCTGCCCAAACCGCTGATCGGTCGGGTGCAGGGACAGGCCTTCGGCGGCGGCATCGGCCTGATCTCGGTCTGCGACACGGCCATCGGGGTCGAGGACGCAAAATTCGCCCTCAGCGAAACACGCCTGGGGCTGATCCCCGCCACCATTGGACCTTATGTCATTGAATGCATGGGGTTATCACGCGCGCGCCGGGTCTTCATGTCGGCCCGCACATTCATGGCGCCCGAAGCGGTAGAGCTTGGCCTTCTGGCCCGCGCGGTTGCCGCAGATGACCTCGATCAGGCGGTCGAGGCTCAGATCACGCCCTATCTCAGCACCGCGCCCGGCGCGGTGGCCGCCGCCAAGTCGCTCGCCCTCTCACTTGGCTCCGCCATCACCCCCGATCAGATCGACACCACGATCGACGCGCTGGTGGCACGCTGGCGAAGCGACGAAACCCGTGACGGCATCGCCGCCTTTTTCGAACGCAAACCGCCCCCCTGGCAGCGGTGATTTCCACTTGGTAAAAATATCCCCGCCGGAGGCGGATTCGACCCCGCCATCTTATCGCGACCCCCGGCAGCGCTGGATCCGGCGGTCACAGGCATTGCAAAAAGTCATGATATGGCGTGAATTTGGGTAAATTGCCGCCCCGCGCTTGGTTGACCGCCCCCTAGGGCAAGAGTAAACCCGTCTCAGCCAAAGGCTTGCATACCGCACCATACCGAGGAGCCGATTTTGAACGATCTGCTGAGAGAGTATCTTCCGATCCTTGTTTTTCTTGCGCTGGCGATCGGGCTGGGCCTTGTTCTGATCCTTGCGGCGGCGGTCGTCGCGGTCCGTAACCCCGACAGCGAAAAGGTCAGCGCCTATGAATGCGGCTTTAACGCTTTCGATGACGCGCGCATGAAATTCGATGTCCGCTTTTATCTGGTCTCGATCCTCTTCATCATCTTCGACCTTGAAATCGCGTTCCTTTTCCCTTGGGCCGTTGCTTTCGGGCAGATGGGGCTGGTGGGCTTCTGGTCGATGATGGTCTTTCTGGCCGTGCTGACCATCGGCTTTGCCTATGAGTGGAAGAAGGGGGCTCTGGAATGGGAGTAGCGCTGGGAAACACGGCCGGCCCCGACCGCGAGGTCGCCACGCAGGAGCTGAACCGCGAGCTGCAGGACAAGGGCTTTCTGGTCACCTCGACCGAGGATGTGATCAACTGGGCGCGCACCGGCTCCTTGCACTGGATGACCTTTGGTCTGGCCTGTTGCGCGGTCGAGATGATGCACACCTCGATGCCCCGCTATGACCTTGAACGCTTTGGCACCGCCCCGCGCGCCAGCCCGCGCCAGTCCGATCTGATGATCGTGGCCGGCACGCTGACCAACAAGATGGCGCCGGCGCTGCGCAAGGTCTATGACCAGATGCCCGAGCCGCGCTATGTGATCTCGATGGGCTCCTGCGCCAATGGTGGCGGCTATTACCATTATTCCTATTCTGTGGTGCGCGGTTGCGATCGTATCGTGCCGGTGGATGTCTATGTGCCCGGCTGCCCGCCGACCGCCGAAGCACTGCTTTACGGCATTCTTCAGCTGCAGCGTAAAATCCGCCGTACAGGAACAATCGTGCGCTAAGGGGAAGTGATGTCTGACGCAATGAATGAACTTGGCGCCTATATCGAAAGCAAGCGGCCCGATTGCGTGATTTCCTGGGCGGTCACCCATGGTGAGCTGACGGTCGAGGTGACGCAGGCCGCGCTGGCCGGTTTTGTGGAATTTCTTAAGGCCGATAGCACCTGCCGCTTTACCACGCTGGTCGATATAACCGCGCTTGACCATCCTGAAAGCGACCGCCGTTTCACGGTCGTCTATCATTTCCTGTCGATGTATCAGAACCACCGAGTTCGGCTGCATGTGCCGCTGCGCGAAGCCGACAGCATCGCCTCGATCACCGATGTGCATCCAAGCGCCAACTGGTTCGAGCGTGAAGTGTTCGACATGTTCGGCATTCTCTTTACCGGCCACCCCGATCTGCGCCGTATTCTGACCGATTATGGCTTTCGCGGCTATCCCCTGCGCAAGGATTTCCCGACCACCGGCTATACCGAAGTGCGCTATGACGAGGCACAAAAGCGCGTCGTCTATGAGCCGGTGTCGCTGGTTCAGGAATATCGCCAGTTCGATTTCATGAGCCCCTGGGAGGGCGCCGAATATATCCTGCCCGGAGATGAGAAACCCGAATGAGCGCAGCAGGACTTCTCTTCGGTATCGGGGCGGCCAAGGCCGGGACCAGCTGGTTGCACGACTATCTTCTGCACCATCCCGACTGTGCCATGCCGCGCATCAAAGAGCTGCATTTCTTTGATACGATGCAGGACGGCACGCAGGAGCGGCGCCTGAAGGTGCTGGCGAAAGAGCGCGCCGCGCTTGAGGATAAGCTGGCCGGCTTTCAGGCCTCGGGTAAAACCGCCCGCGCCGCAGCCCTTGCCGCCCGTATCGACGAAATTGGGCGTTATTGCGATGTGATCCGGGGCGGCGATACCGCAGCCTATACCGGATTTCTCGAAGGGATTCGCGGCCGCCGCGCACTGGTGGGCGATGTCACGCCCGCCTATGCGCTTTTGCCGGCCGAACGCCTTGGCGAAATGGCCAGAATCGGCCCTGCCGTCAGGTTCATCTATCTTCTGCGCGACCCGGTCGAACGCCTGTGGTCGAATGTGCGCATGATGGCGCACCGCAAGGCCGGCGGCGGCGATCCCGCACCGGTGGCGCACCGGATCTTTGACCGGGTGATTTCGGGTCAGGACCCCGGAAATTTCGCGCGCTCCGATTATCGCGGCTGCCTGCGGCGTCTGGCCGCCGCGGTTCCCGGCCCGCAGGTGCTGGTGGAGTTTTTCGAAGAGCTTTTCAGCGAAGCGGCGATACGGAAGATCTGTGATTTTCTGGGCATTTCCTACGCGCAGCCGGCCTTTGCCAAGGTGGTGCACCAGGGCAAGACATCCCTGCCGCTCGATCCGGCCCGCCGCGTCGCCGCGCGGGCCTTTCTTGCGCCGCAATATGACTATGTGAGCGCCCGGATGGGCGGCGTGCCAGACAGCTGGCAGAGAGGTGAGATCTGATGGACGGGAACAAGTTCGACGACGCGCTGACGGGCGAGCAGAAGATCCGCAACTTCAACATCAACTTCGGGCCGCAACACCCGGCAGCCCACGGCGTTCTGCGTCTGGTGCTGGAACTGGACGGCGAGATCATCGAACGTTGCGACCCCCATATCGGCCTGTTGCACCGCGGCACCGAAAAGCTGATGGAAAGCCGCACCTATCTGCAGAACCTGCCCTATTTCGACCGGCTCGATTACGTCGCGCCGATGAACCAGGAACACGCCTGGTGCCTGGCGATCGAAAAACTGACCGGCACAAAGGTGCCGCGCCGCGCCTCGCTGATCCGGGTGCTTTACTCCGAGATTGGCCGCGTTCTGAACCATCTTCTGAACGTCACGACCCAAGCCATGGACGTCGGCGCGCTGACACCGCCGCTTTGGGGCTTTGAAGAGCGCGAAAAGCTGATGGTGTTTTACGAGCGCGCCTGCGGCGCCCGCCTCCATGCCGCCTACTTCCGCCCCGGCGGCGTGCATCAGGATCTGCCGCCCGAACTGATCGAAGACATCGACACCTGGGCACAGGAATTTCCCGCCGTGCTCGACGATATCGACGGGTTGCTGACCGAAAACCGCATCTTCAAACAGCGCAATGTCGACATCGGCATCGTCTCCGAACAGGATATTCAGGACTGGGCCTTCTCGGGCGTCATGGTGCGCGGCTCGGGCCTTGCATGGGATCTGCGCCGCGCCCAGCCTTACGAATGCTATGACGAGTTCGAGTTTCAGATCCCCGTCGGCAAGAACGGCGATTGCTATGACCGCTACCTCTGCCGCATGGCCGAAATGCGCGAAAGCGTCAAAATCATCCGTCAGGCGCTGCAGAAACTGCGCGACGAGCCGGGCGAGGTTCTGGCCCGCGGCAAGATCACCCCGCCCGCGCGCTCGGATATGAAAACCTCGATGGAGGCTCTGATCCACCACTTCAAACTCTATACCGAAGGCTTCCATGTTCCCGCCGGCGAAACCTATGCCGCGGTCGAGGCGCCCAAGGGCGAGTTTGGCGTCTATCTGGTTGCCGATGGCACCAACAAACCCTATCGCGCGAAACTGCGCGCCCCGGGATTCCCCCATCTTCAGGCCATGGATCACATCTCCAAAGGCCACCAGCTGGCCGATTGCTCGGCCATCATCGGCTCGCTCGATGTCGTCTTCGGAGAGATCGACCGATGATCCGCCGCGCCCGCCTTCTTCTTCGCCAAAATACTCCCGCCGGAGGCTCCCTCGGCCAGAACCCGCACCGAAAGTCCGTTTAATGCTTCGTCGTCTCCACCCCGATCAGCCCGACAGCTTCGCCTTTACCCCCGCCAATCTGGAATGGGCCAGGGCGCAGATCACCAAATACCCCCAGGGCCGCCAGGCCAGCGCGATCATCCCGCTTTTGTGGCGCGCCCAGGAACAGGAAGGCTGGCTCTCGCGCCCGGCGATAGAAGAGGTCGCGCGGATGCTCGATCTGGCCTATATCCGCGCGCTCGAAGTGGCGACATTTTATTTCATGTTCCAGCTGCAGCCGGTCGGCTCGGTCGCGCATATCCAGATTTGCGGCACCACTTCCTGCATGATCTGCGGTGCCGAAGACCTTATGGCGGTCTGTACCCAAAAGATCGCCCCGAAGGCGCATCAGCTCTCCGCCGATGGCAAGTTCTCCTGGGAAGAGGTCGAATGCCTTGGCGCCTGCTCGAACGCGCCGATGGCGCAGATCGGCAAGGATTACTACGAGGATCTGACCGCCGCGCGTCTGGCCGAGATCATTGATGAGCTGGCCGCCGGCAAGGTGCCGGTTCCCGGGCCGCAGAACGGGCGCTTTGCGGCCGAGCCT
>JASBSV010000098.1 GCA_030148745.1 Paracoccaceae bacterium | reverse complement strand
GGGCTTCTGGATGTGGTCAAGGCCAACCCCGATGTGATTATTTTCGCCGATGTCGCCCGGATCTCGGACGCCGAGGCCGAGGCGGTCAGCGCATGGGTCGAGGCGGGGGGTATGTTGCTGCGTTTTGCCGGCCCTCGGCTTGCGGCCAGCGATATCTCACGCGCGGTCGAGGACCCGCTGATGCCGGTGCGCCTGCGGGCCGGAGGGCGCAGTGTTGGCGGCGCGATGAGCTGGGGTGAGCCCAAGACATTGCGCCCCTTTGACGCCGGAGGGCCCTTTGCCGGGCTGACCATCCCCGGCGATGTCAGCGTTTCGGCGCAGGTGATGGCCCAGCCGGGCCCGGAACTGGCCGATCGGGTGATTGCCACGCTGGCCGATGGTACGCCGCTGGTGACGCGCAAGCGTATGGGGGCAGGGCAGGTGGTGCTGTTCCACGTCACCGCCAATGCCGAATGGTCGAGCCTGCCTCTGTCGGGCCTTTTCGTTCAGATGCTTGAGCGGCTGGCGGTATCGACCCGCCCCGCGCGCCCCGATGCCGCCGAACTGGCCGGAACCGTCTGGAGCCCGCAGAAGGTTATGGATGGTTTTGGCGTGTTGCAGGATGCCGGCGCGCTGGGCGGCGTGGAGGGCGAGGTTCTGGCGCGTGCGCGGCCTTCGGCCGAGGTGCCGCCGGGACTTTATACTGCCGATGACCGGCGCATCGCGCTGAATGTAGCAGGGCCCGAAACGGTTCTGAAACCCGCGCTCTGGCCTGCGCGGATCAAGGTTGAGGGGCTGAGCGCGCCGCGCGAGACGCTGTTGAAGGGGGTCTTCCTGTCGGCGGCTCTGATCGCGCTATTTGCCGATGTTCTGGCCTCGCTCTGGCTGTCGGGGCGGCTGACCGGGCCGCGCGCGGGCAGGGCCGGGCGCGCCGCGGCGCTGGTGCTGGCCCTGGCCCTGCCGGGGGCGGCATGGCTTTATCCCGCGCCCGCCGTGGCGCAGACGCAGGCCCAGAACCAGACGCAGAACCAGACGCAGGCGGCGGCGGATGCCTTTGCCATCGCCAGCACCTCGGAGGTGGTTCTGGCCCATGTCATGACCGGCAACGGCGAGGTTGATCGTGTCGCCCAGGCCGGGCTTCTGGGCCTTTCGCAGGCCCTCTACCAGCGCACATCGGTGGAGCCTTCGGCGCCGATAGAGGTCAATCTGGAAACTGATGAGCTGTCGTTTTTTCCGCTGCTTTACTGGCCGGTGACCGCCGATCAGCCGCTGCCCTCAAGCAAAGCCTATGCCAAGCTGAACCGGTATCTGCGCACCGGCGGGATGATCGTTTTTGACACGCGCGACGCCGATGTCGCTGATTTCGGCGCGGCCAGCCCGAATGGCAAGAAGCTGCAGCAACTGGCGCGCGGGCTGGATATTCCGCCGCTCGAGCCGGTACCGTCGGATCATGTTCTGACGCGCACCTTTTATCTGCTTCAGGATTTCCCGGGCCGTTTTGCCAGCCGCGATGTCTGGGTCGAGGCAGCGCCTGCGGATGCCGAAAAGGTCGAAGGGATGCCGTTTCGCAACCTTAACGACGGGGTGACGCCGGTGGTGATCGGCGGCAATGACTGGGCCGCGGCGTGGGCGGTCGATGGCAATGGAAACCGGATGTTCAGGGTTGGCCGCGGCTTTGCCGGTGAACGGCAGCGCGAGCTGGCGCTGCGTTTCGGGATCAATCTGGTGATGCATGTTCTGACCGGCAATTATAAATCCGATCAGGTGCATGTGCCGGCGCTTCTGGATCGGCTGAGCCAATGAGCGCGGCAGATCTCTGGCGCTGGCGCGCGGCGCGGCAAGGCAGGTGGGCATGATGGGCCAGATTATTTTTGACCCTCTGGTGCCGGTGGCGGTGCTGTGGTCTGCCGTGGCGCTTTCGTCTTTGGTGCTGGTGCTGTCGCTGTGGCGCGGGCTGGCGGGGTGGGCGCTCAGGGCGCTGGCGGCGGGGGCACTGACGCTGGCGATTGCCAACCCCGCGCTGCAGAGCGAAGACCGCGCGCCGTTGAGCGATATCGTCATCGTCGTGGTCGATCAATCGGCAAGCCAGCGTATCGGCGAGCGCCCGGCGCAGACACAGGAGGCGCTCAGGACCCTGAGCGCGCGGATCGCGGCCCTGCCCAATACAGAGCTGCGGGTGGTCAAACTGGGCGATGCCGAGGGTGACGGCGGCACTTTGTTGATGGGCGCGCTGTCCGAGGCCCTGTCACAGGAGCCTTCGGGCCGGATCGCCGGGATGATCCTTTTGACCGACGGGCGGCTGCACGATCTGTCGCAGGCGCCCGATCTGATGGCGCCGCTGCATGTGCTGCTGTCGGGCAAATCCACCGATTGGGACCGCCGCCTGACGGTCAAGAACGCCCCGGCCTTTGCCATTCTGGGCGAACCTGTGGTTCTGACGCTGCGGGTCGATGACGATGGCGCGGTGCCGGCTGGCAAAAAGCCCCTGTCCAAGATCGCGATCGCGGTCGACGGCGGCGCGCCGCAGCTGTTTGAAATCCCCGTGGGCCGCGATGTCGAGCTTCCGGTGACGCTGGGCCACGGCGGCACCAATGTCATTCAGTTCACCATCCCCACGGATGCGGGCGAATTGACCGACCGCAACAATACCGCCGTGGTGCAGATGAACGGGGTGCGTGACCGGCTGCGGGTGCTTTTGGTTTCGGGCGAGCCGCATGCCGGTGAGCGGACCTGGCGCAATCTGCTGAAATCCGACAGCTCGGTCGATCTGGTACATTTCACGATCCTGCGCCCGCCCGAAAAGCAGGATGGCGTGCCGGTCAGTGAGCTGTCGCTGATCGCTTTTCCCACGCGCGAGCTGTTTCTGGAAAAGATCGACCAGTTCGATCTGATCGTTTTCGACCGCTACAAACTGCGCGGTATTCTGCCCTCGCCCTATCTTGAGAACATCCGGAGCTATGTCGAAAAGGGCGGTGCGGTTCTGGTGGCGGCGGGTCCCGATTATGCCAGCGCGGCCAGCCTTTACCGCTCGCCTTTGGGTGCGATCCTGCCCGGCGCGCCGACCTCGCGGGTGATCGAAAAGGGCTATACGCCGAAAATCACAGCGCTGGGCGAGCGTCACCCTGTGACCGAGGGGCTGAAGGCCTTTTCGCCCAATCCCGATGCCAAGGACGGGCCGGGCTGGGGCCGCTGGATGCGGATCATCGACATCAACCCGGTTTCGGGCGAGACGGTGATGGAGGGGCTGGACGGGCGGCCCCTGTTGCAGCTTGACCGCGTGGGCAAGGGGCGCGTAGCGCTTCTGGCCTCGGATCAGGCGTGGCTCTGGAGCCGGGGGTTCGAGGGCGGCGGCCCGCAGCTGGAGCTTTTGCGTCGTCTTGCCCATTGGATGATGAAAGAGCCCGAGCTGGAAGAAGAGGCGCTGCGCGCAACCGCCAAGGGGCAGCGCATGACGATCCTGCGCCAGACGCTCAAGGACAAGGCCGCCGATGTGACCGTCACCGGGCCGGATGGGACGAAAACCGTTCTGCCCCTGACCCAGACCGATCCGGGCCGCTGGCAGGCCACATTCGATGCGCCGAGCATCGGTCTTTACCGGCTGAGCGACGGCACCAAGGAGACAGTGATCGCGCTGGGCCCTTCGGCGCCCAAGGAGTTTGAGCGCACCATCGCCTCGGGCAAGGCGCTTGATCCGCTGGTCAAGGCGACCCGTGGCGGGGTCATGGCGCTTGAAAACGGAACGCCCGAGTTGCGTCTGGTCCGGGCCGGGCGCAAGGCGGCGGGGCGCGGCTGGATCGGGCTGACACCCAGAGAGGCCTATCTGACCCGTGACGTGACGGTAAAACCCTTTCTTCCCGGCTGGGTCTTTCTGCTGATCGCAGCGGCGCTGATCATTGGCGCATGGCTGTACGAGGGGCGCCGGTCGTCGCCCTAAAGGGCGCGCATTGACTGGTCGTCAGCGCGGTACAGGTATCTCTGTACGGCGCCGCGACCAGCCGTCCCTGCTGGTGCGGGCGCGGATGAAGATGGTTTTCATCTGCGGGCCGATCCGCACCCCTGTGGTCGAACGTGTGAAGGGCTGCTCGTTGACATGCGGATGGGCAAGAGGGCGAACGCCAAGGATAGTGCCATCGCGCGCCTCGACCCGCCAGCCGTCGGCATATTCGTCCCAGCCGCTTTCCTCGTGGCGCAGGGTGACGGCAACGAACCAGCCATCAGCGTCGGGGCGCAGCTCGGCCCCCAGAACGGTGGCGTCATGGGCTGCGGCAACGGATGGCGCCAGGAAAGGCGCCAGGGCAACAAAAAGGGCGGCGCCGCAATGTTTAAGATACTTCATCCGCCCCTGTTAGCACATTCCGGCCGGTTTTTGCAGGTCAGGATTTAAGCGAATTGGGATCGGTAAGAATGCGCCTCGAGGTCGAGGCAAACTCGCGCTCCCACAGGATATAGAGGGTGATCGCATTGGCAACGAGCAGCGGCACCGGCCCAAGCATCCATGCCAGCGTTCCCAGCGCGAAATAAAGCGATCTGAGCCCGCGATTGAAATTCCATGCGGCGCGGATATTCAGCTCGCCCGCCTGCGCTGCGCGCGCATAGGCCTGCGGATCGCTGGCATTGTTGGGCACCGAGGCCATGACCACCGAGCAATATCCGAACAATCGGTTCGACCAGACGAATTTGAGAAAGCTGTTGGTCAGAAACAGGGTGATCAGGATCAGCTTGATCTGCCAGACGGTGGCGGGGGTGCCGGAAAGGGTCAGATCCTCGGCCACGCCGATCAGCCGCTCGGTATTGCCGATCAGCGCCAGCGCGCCGCCAATTGCCAGAATCGCGGTGGAGGCGAAAAACGAGGTTCCCTGACGCATGCTGGCCACGACCTGCGCATCGAAGATCCGCGGCTCGCGCGTGACAAGCTGCCGGAACCACTCGCGCCGGTAGTCGGCCATGATCACGGTGACCGAGGGGCGGCGGCGCCCGGGATGTTCGATCCAGAGCCCGATCAGGTACCACGAGAGCAAAAGAACCGCCACGGCGGCGGCGTCGAGCGGAGTGAGGTTGCCGAGGCGATCATAGATAACCATATTGCGATGATACCGACACTCGAGACGCTTGCCATCCCGCGAAATTGGTTATATTTGTTTACCAATTAAATGCCCGCATTATGCGCCGATGGAGGTGGCAAGATGGAAATGCCAGTCCCCGATCCGGAAATTCTGAACCGCAAGGCAGCGATCGTTGCCCGGCTTCAGAAGGTGTTGCCCGAGGGGGCAGTGATCCACGAGCCCACCGAGACGCGCGCCTATGAATGCGATGCGCTGACCGCCTATCGCTGTCCGCCGCTTTGCGCGGTTCTGCCGGGATCGACCGAAGAGGTGGCGGCGGTTCTGAAGATCTGCCATCAGGAGGGTGTGCCGGTGGTGCCGCGCGGGTCGGGAACCTCGCTTGCCGGCGGGGCCCTGCCCACGGCTGACAGTGTCATTCTTGGGGTTGCGCGGCTGAACGATGTGCTGGAGACCGATTATGACAACCGCTTCATCCGGGTGCAGACCGGGCGCACCAACCTCAGCGTGACCGGCGCGGTCGAGGAAGAGGGGTTCTTTTACGCCCCCGATCCCTCGTCGCAACTGGCCTGCGCGATTGCCGGTAATATCGCGATGAACTCAGGCGGGGCGCATTGCCTGAAATACGGGGTGACCACCAACAATCTTATGGGTGTAACCATGGTGCAGATGGATGGCACGGTGGTTGAGATCGGGGGGGCCTATCTGGATGCGCCGGGGCTGGACCTTTTGGGGGTGATCTGTGGCAGCGAGGGGCAATTGGGCGTCGTGACCGAGGCGACGCTACGGATTCTGCCCAAGCCCGAGGGCGCGCGCCCGATTCTGATCGGGTTCAACTCGAACGAAGTGGCAGGCGCCTGTGTCAGCGATATCATCCGGGCGGGGGTTCTGCCGGTGGCGATCGAGTTCATGGACCGCCCCTGTATCGAGGCGACCGAGGATTTTGCCAAGGCCGGCTATCCGATGTGCGAGGCATTGCTGATCGTCGAGGTAGAGGGGTCGCAGGCCGAGATTGACGAGCAGCTGAAGCTGATCAGCGCCATTGCCCGGCGTCACGATCCGGTCGAATTGCGCGAAAGCAAATCGGATGAGGAAAGCGCGCGGATCTGGCTGGGCCGAAAATCGGCCTTTGGCGCGATGGGGCAGATCAACGATTACATGTGCCTTGACGGCACGATCCCGGTATCATCGCTGCCCCATGTTCTGCGCCGGATCGGCGAGATGTCCAAGGAATACGGGCTGGATGTGGCCAATGTCTTTCACGCAGGCGACGGCAATATGCACCCGCTGATCCTGTTTGACGCCAATAAGCCCGGCGATCTGGAGCTGTGCGAGGCCTTTGGCGCCGAGATCCTGAGGCTTTGTGTCGAGGTCGGCGGCTGCCTGACCGGTGAGCATGGGGTGGGGATTGAAAAACGCGATCTGATGTTCGATCAGTTCAGCGGTGAGGATCTGGAGGCGCAGATGAAGGTCAAGGATGTGTTCGACCCGGCATGGCTTTTGAACCCGGCCAAGGTGTTTCCGCTTGCCGTGTCGCAGGCGCGGCGCCCGGGCCAGATCGCAGCGCAATGACCGGGCGGCGGATCTTGAGTATTTTTGCAAAGAAGAAGAGATGATCGAACCGGCGACAGAGACGGAGCTGGCCGAGGCCCTACGTGCGGCGGCGGGGCCTTTGCGCATTCGCGGTGGCGGCACCCGGGAAATAGGCAAGCCGGTGGCGGGCGAGGTTTTGTCGACCCGTGCGCTGAGCGGAATTGAGCTTTATGATCCCGGGGCTCTGACCATTGTGGTGGGGGCCGGCACGCCGCTGGAAGAGATGGAGGCGGCGCTGGCGGCAGAAAACCAGCGTCTTGCGTTCGAGCCGCTGGATTATCGCGGGGTTCTGGGCAGCGCCGGTGCACCGACCATCGGCGGGGTGGTGGCGACCAATGCCTCGGGCCCGCGGCGCATTCAGGCCGGTGCCTGCCGTGACAGTCTGATCGGCGTGCGTTTTGTCGACGGGTCCGGGGCAGTGGTGAAGAACGGCGGCCGGGTGATGAAGAATGTGACCGGTTACGATCTGGTCAAGCTGATGTGCGGCAGCTGGGGCACCTTAGGGGTTCTGAGCCAGGTTGCCTTTAAGGTTCTGCCGGCGCCGCCCGATCGTGCGGTTCTGCTGATCGAGGGGTTGTCGGATGAGGCCGCCGTCGCGGCGATGGCGCAGGCGCTGGCCTCGCCCTATGAGGTGAGCGGTGCGGCGCATTTGCCGCGCGGGGTGGATGGCGATCCGGTGACCATGTTGCGGCTGGAGGGGTTCGAAGCCTCGACCCGATATCGCGCCGGCGCGCTGCGCGCGCTTTTGGGTCTGGGCGGAGACATCGAGCGCGATCTGCAGAAGACGGCGGCCGGCTGGCGGTATATCCGCGATCTGGAGGGGGCGCCGGCCGGGGGTGATCTGTGGCGGATTTCAGTGAAGCCTTCGGATGGCCCGGGGATTGCGGCGCGCGCCGGCGCGGATTGGCTTGAGTATGACTGGGGCGGCGGTCTGATCTGGGCTGTTGTGGAGGCGGGGGTGGACCTGCGGGCGCGGCTGGGAAATTTTGCCGGTCACGCGACGCTGATCCGGGCCGCGCAAGCCACGCGCGAGCGGCTGGCGGTGTTTCAGCCCGAGCCGGCGCCGGTTGCGGCGATTTCGGCGGGCCTGCGTGCCAGGTTCGACCCGCGCGGCATTCTGAACCCCGGGATCATGGGATAACGCATGCAGACGACATTCACCCCTGAGCAGTTGAAGGATCCCGCGACCGCGCGGTCCAACGAGATTTTGCGCGCCTGTGTGCATTGCGGGTTCTGCACGGCGACATGCCCCACCTATCAGGTGCTGGGTGATGAATTGGACAGCCCGCGCGGGCGCATCTATCTGATCAAGGATATGCTGGAATCGGGCCGGCCAGCCGATGCCAGAACGGTCAAGCATATCGACCGCTGTCTGTCGTGCCTGGCCTGTATGACGACCTGCCCTTCGGGGGTGCATTACATGCATCTGGTCGATCATGCCCGCGCTTATATCGAACAGACCTATCGCCGCCCGATGTTCGAGCGGTTCCTGCGCTGGTCGCTGGCGCGGATCCTGCCCAATCCGATGCTGTTCCGGCTGGCGCTTTTGGGCGCAAAGATCGGCCGGCCTTTTGCCTTTCTGGTTCCCGATGCGCGGCTGAAGGCGATGCTGGAGATGGCGCCGAAAAAGATCCCCCCGGTCAGCCGCAATGACGACCCGCAGGTTTTTGCCGCAAAAGGGGTGCGCCGGATGCGGGTGGCGCTGATGACCGGCTGTGCGCAGCGGGCGCTGAACACCGATATCAACGATGCCACGATCCGCCTGTTGCGCCGTCTGGGCGCCGAGGTCGTGGTGGCGCGCGGAATGGGCTGTTGCGGCGCGCTGGTCCATCACATGGGGCGCGAGGAGGAAAGCCATAGGGCGGCAGCGAAAAACATCCTCGCCTGGATGGCCGAAGTTAACGGTGAGGGGTTGGATGCAATTGTCATAAACACCTCGGGCTGTGGCACGACGGTCAAGGATTACGGCCATATGATGCGCAACGGCCCGCTGGCGGCGCAGGCGGCGACAGTGTCGGAACT
>JASBSV010000092.1 GCA_030148745.1 Paracoccaceae bacterium | reverse complement strand
GTCGAGCTGCGCTTTCGCGCCTCGCATTTTCCCTTTACCGAACCCTCGGCCGAGGTCGATATCCGCTGTTCGTGGGAGGGCGGAACGCTGAAAGTGGGCGAAGGCGACGACTGGCTGGAGATTCTGGGCTCGGGCATGGTGGATCCCAAGGTGCTGCAGGCAGGCGGGATCGACCCGGACAAATGGCAGGGCTTTGCCTTTGGCGTCGGGATCGACCGGATCGCGATGCTGAAATACGGCATCCCCGATCTGCGCGCCTTCTTTGATTCAGACCTGCGCTGGCTGCGCCACTATGGGTTTTCGGCGCTGAATGTGCCCAGCCTGCATGGGGGGCTGAGCGGGTGATCGCCAGTTACTTGTTCTTCGGGGCGTCAGCCCCGCATTGCGCCCGACCCGCCCCCCAGGGCGGGCGCAATTCTGCGCCCACCCCCGGGCCGGGCGCCCTGCTTCGTGCATAGAAAGTCGATAACATGAAATTCACCCTCTCCTGGCTGAAAACCCACCTCGACACCACCGCAACGGTGGACGAGATCACCTATGCCCTGACCGATCTGGGGCTTGAGGTCGAAGGTGTCTCGAACCCGGCCGAGCGGCTGGCCGAATTTACCATCGGCAAGGTGATCAGCGCCGAAAAACATCCCGATGCAGACAAGCTGAAGGTCTGTCAGGTGCAAACCGCCGATGGCCCGACCCAGATCATTTGCGGCGCGCCCAACGCGCGGGAAGGCATCACCGTGGTGATCGCCAGTCCGGGCGTTTACGTGCCGGGTATCGACACCACCATCGGCGTGGGCAAGATCCGGGGGATCGAAAGCCACGGCATGATGTGCTCAGAGCGCGAGATGGAGCTGTCGGACGAACATGACGGCATTATCGAGCTGCCCTCGGGCGAAGTGGGCGCGCGGTTTACCGACTGGCTTGCCGCGAATGATCCGGCCAAGGTCGATCCGGTGATCGAGATTGCGATCACGCCCAACCGCCCCGACGCTTTGGGCGTCCGGGGCATTGCGCGGGATCTGGCGGCGCGCGGGCTGGGTACGCTCAAGCCCCGCGACACGGTGCCGGTTGCGGGCGAATTTGCATGTCCCGTCACGGTCTCGATCGACGACGATACGCGGGATGGCTGCCCGGTGTTCATGGGCCGTCTGATCCGCGGGGTCAGGAACGGGCCTTCGCCGCAGTGGCTTCAGGATCTGTTGCGCGCCATTGGCCTGCGCCCGATCAGCTTTCTGGTCGATGTCACGAATTTTTATACCTACGACAGCAACCGCCCGTTGCATGTGTTCGACGCCGACAAGATGGCCGGCGGGCTTCGGGTGCATCGCGCCAAGGGTGGTGAGACCCTGCTGGCGCTCGACGACAAGGAATATAGGCTTCAGCCGGGCCAGATGGTCATCTCGGATGACAACGGGCCCGAAAGTATCGCCGGGATCATGGGCGGCGCCCAGACCGGTGTGACGGGCGAGACGGTGAATGTCTTTGTCGAAAGCGCCTATTGGGACCCGGTGCAGATCGCCTATACCGGCCGCGCGCTCAAGATCAACTCGGACGCGCGCTATCGGTTCGAGCGCGGGGTGGATCCGGCGTTCACTCCCGAGGGGCTGGAGCTTGCCACTCAGATGATCCTTGAACATGCGGGCGGGCAGGCCTCGCAGGTCGTGGTGGCCGGCGCCGTTCCCGTTACCGACCGATGCTATCGTCTGGATACCGCGCGGGTGCAATCGCTGGTGGGGATGGATATTCCGGCAAACACCCAGCGCCAGACCCTGACCAATCTGGGGTTCCGGCTGGAAGGGGATATGGCGCATGTGCCCTCATGGCGGCCCGATGTGCAGGGCGAGGCCGATCTGGTCGAGGAAGTGGCGCGTATCGCATCGCTGACCAAACTGGTCGGGCGCCCCTTGCCGCGCACCGATCCGGGTGTCACACGGCCGATCCTGACGCCCATGCAGCGGCGCGAGAAAACCGCGCGCCGGCAGATTGCCGCGCTGGGTTATGATGAATGCGTGACCTATTCCTTTATCGATCAGGCTTCGGCGGAAATATTCGGCGGCGGCGATGACGCGACGATGCTGGAAAACCCGATCTCGAGCGAGATGAGCCATATGCGCCCGTCGCTATTGCCCGGGCTGATGCAGGCGGCCGCGCGAAATCAGGCGCGCGGTTTCATGGATCTGGCGCTGTTCGAAGTGGGCGCGGCCTTCAGCGGCGGCGAGCCGGGCGAGCAGTGCCTGCTGGCCAGCGGCATTCTTGTGGGGCACACCGGGCCCAAAGATGTCCATGCCGAGCGCCGTCCCGTCGATCTTTATGATGCCAAGGCGGATGCCGAAGCGGTTCTGGCCGCCGTTGGCGCGCCCGCAAAGATGCAGATTTTGCGCGGCACCAGCGGCTGGTGGCATCCGGGGCGGTCGGGCAAGCTGTGCCTTGGGCCCAAGAAAATCATGGGCGTCTTTGGCGAATTGCATCCAAAGGTGATCGCGGCGATGGATGTCAAAGGACCGGTTGTGGCCTTTAGCCTGTTTCTGGAGGATATTCCCTTTCCCAAGGTGAAATCGGCCACGCGCGGGCGGCTGGAGCTGCGCGATCTGCAGGCGGTCGAACGCGATTTCGCCTTTGTGGTGGATGCCGGGGTTGAGGCGCTGACGCTGGTCAATGCCGCGGCTGGCGCGGATAAGGGGCTGATTTCCGGGGTTCGGGTCTTTGACGAGTTTATCGGCGGATCGCTGGGCGAGGGCAAGAAATCGCTGGCCGTCACGGTCAGGATGCAGCCGGTGGAAAAGACCCTGACCGATGAGGAAATCGAGGTGGTCGGCCAGAAGATCATCGACAAGGTGATCAAGGCGACCGGCGGCGTGCTACGCGGTTGATGGTGTTAGTATTCCGCCTGCGGCGGGAGTATTTTTGCAAAGAAGAAACAGGGGGGTGTCATGACGCTCAGAGTTTATCTTTCAGGTGAGATCCACACCGATTGGCGTGAGCAGATTATCGAAGGGGCGGCGGGGCTGGATGTGTCGTTTCAGAGCCCTGTGACGGATCATGCCGCGTCGGACGATTGTGGCGTTGCCATTCTGGGCGCCGAGGAGAAGAAATTCTGGCATGACCGCAAAGGCGCCCAGATCAACGCGATCCGGACGCGAAAAGGCATCGAAGAGGCCGATGTGGTGGTTGTGCGTTTTGGCGAGAAATACAAGCAGTGGAATGCTGCCTTTGATGCCGGCTATGCCGCCGCGCTTGGCAAATCGCTGATCGTCTTGCATGGCGAGGATCATCAGCATGCACTGAAGGAGGTGGATGCGGCGGCGCTGGCCGTGGCGCAGGAGCCTTCGCAGGTGGTCGATATTCTGCGCTATGTGCTGACCGGATCGCTGCCGGGCTGAGGGCGCGGGGCTGGCCGGTTTCGGGCCATTTCGGTCAAGTGATTGATATTCCCAAAAATATGCTATGATCGGGCCGTTCCCACGCCGGCAAGAGCGTGGAACGGCATAACCGAAGCTATAAAGGGACATATCATGCTTCAGGAATTCAAGGACTTTATCGCCAAGGGCAATGTCATGGACATGGCTGTTGGCATCATCATCGGGGCGGCGTTCACCGCGATTGTCAAATCGATGGTCGGTGATCTGATCAACCCGATCATCGGTCTGTTTCTTGGCGGTGTGGATTTCACCAATCTGTTCGTTGTGTTGTCGGGTGGTGGGCCCTATGACTCTCTGGCCGCGGCGCGGGATGCGGGGGCGGCGGTTTTTGCCTATGGTGCTTTTGTCATGGCGGTGATCAATTTTCTGATCATCGCCTTTGTTGTTTTCATGCTGGTTCGTTACGTCAACAAGGTGAAATCGCTTGCCGAAAAGCCCGATGACGTGGCGCCTGAAGTGCCGACGGGTCCGTCGGAGATTGATCTTCTGGTTGAGATCCGCGACGCCCTGAAAAAATAGCAGCTTGCAGCAGTGAAGTAACAAGTCCCGCAGGGTCTGTGGGGCTTGTTTTTTTGAGAGGTAATGCGCCTTGGCGGGTTACTTTTTCATCGCGATCAGTGGCGAGATCACATCGATGCCCAGCGCCTTACCGACGGCATAATAGGTCAGTTGCCCGGCGTGGATGTTGAGGCCAGCCATCAGGTGGGCGTCATCCTCGCAGGCCTGGCGCCAGCCTTTGTCGGCCAGTGCCAGCATGAAGGGCATGGTGGCGTTGCCAAGAGCGATCGTTGAGGTGCGCGCCACCGCGCCGGGCATATTGGCCACGCAGTAATGCATGATCCCGTCAACCTCATAGATCGGGTCCTGATGGGTGGTTGCGTGAGAGGTTTCAAAACAGCCGCCCTGATCGATGGCCACATCGACGATGGCCGCGCCGGGTTTCATTGTTGACAGCTGGGCGCGGCTGACCAGTTTGGGTGCGGCGGCGCCGGGGATCAGCACCGCGCCGATCACCATATCGGCCTGCGCCACCAGTTCGGCGGTATTCGCGCGCGAGGCATAGCGCGTCTGAAAGAGCGCGCCGAACACATCGTCAAGATAGCGCATCCGCCCCAGTGACATATCCAGAACCGTCACCTCGGCCCCCATGCCGGCGGCAACCCTTGCGGCATGTGTGCCGACAACGCCGCCGCCGATGACCGCCACTTTGGCCGGGCCCACGCCGGGCACCCCACCCATCAGAACGCCGCGCCCGCCATTGGCCTTTTGCAGGGTCCAGGCGCCGACCTGAGGTGCAAGTTTGCCGGCCACTTCGGACATCGGCGCCAAAAGCGGCAGGCCGCCGTGGCGGTCGGTAACGGTTTCATAGGCGATGGCGGTGCAGCCCGAGGCCAGAAGATCCCGGGTCTGATCGGGGTCGGGGGCCAGATGCAGATAGGTGAACAAAAGCTGCCCCTCGCGCAGCATCTTGCGCTCGCCCGCCTGCGGTTCCTTCACCTTCACGATCATATCGGCCTTTTCAAAGACCTCGGCGGCGGTGCCAATGATTTCGGCACCCGCCGCGATATAGTCATCGTCGGTGAAACCAGCGCCCGTTCCGGCACCTGTTTCGATCAGAACCTGATGGCCGTGCGCTGTGGCCTCATGGGCGGCGTTTGGCGTCAGGCCGACGCGGAATTCCTGTGGTTTGATTTCTTTCGGGCACCCGATTTTCATGGCCTATCCTCCTCTGGCATTGCGCCAAGTCTATTTCGGGGGCCGCGCAATTTCTTTGAAAAGACAGGTGACCTAAGGGTGAAACCTGAGCAGAAATATGCGATCATTTAGTAAACCATCGAAGAAACATGTGTGAAAATGGAAATTGATAGAACAGACACCCGGATTTTGGAGATTCTTCAAAAGAAAGGAAGAATGACCAATGCCGAGCTTTCTGAACGTGTGAACCTGTCGCCCTCGGCCTGTCACAGGCGTGTGCAGCGGCTTGAGGCCGAGGGGATTATACGCGATTACGTGGCGCTTCTGGACCCCAGAAAACTGGGCCGGCCATCGACGATTTTTGTCGAGATCACCCTGTCGGGTCAGGCCGATGAGGTTCTGGACGCGTTCGAGCGCGAGGTGGCGAAAGTGCCCGATATTCTGGAATGCCATCTGATGGCGGGGACGGCGGATTACCTGTTGAAGGTGGTTGCCGAAGACACCGAAGACTTTGCGCGCATTCACCGCCGCTATCTGGCCCGTCTTCCGGGGGTGGCGCAGATGCATTCATCCTTTGCCCTGCGCACCGTGTTCAAGACAACGGCGCTTCCGGTCTAGCGCAGGCCGGTTTGTTTCAGCATCCCGCGCCGTTTCGCCTCGTAATAATAGCCGCGGGCGTACCACATAACCGCCCGGTCATAGCTTCCGTCTGACACCATCCAGGCACCGCGCAGGTATTTCACCGCGTATTTCAGATTGGTTTCGGCATCCAGAAGCCCCTCGGGCGATCCCCGGTATCCCATGCCGCGGGCGGTTTTGGGGTGGATCTGCATCAGGCCCATATAGGGCCCGTTGCGGGCGCGGGGGTTATAGCTGCTTTCGCGCTGGACCACCCGGTGGATCAGGGGCGCGGGCACATCATAGATGGCGGCGTATTTCGTGATCAGGCGATCAAGGCCGGCGCGGCCGGATGTTTGCCGCGCGGGATGGGTATGTGCCCGCCGCCCGCATCCGGTGACCGCCACAAGGATCAGCGGGGCGAAAAACAGAAAACGGCGGCGGTGCATCGGCATCTGGGGCCCTCGGGCTTGGCTCGTCGCAGTTTACCCCGGCCCGGCCCCGGGAACAGAACCCTTGTCCCGGGATGGCGGATTTACGCCGCCCCTTAAAACAACAAACCCCCGAGCTTTCGCACCGGGGGTCGTCGTTTGGCGGGATGTTCCGCCGGCACAAAGCAATGCTCAGAGCATCCCTTCGCGCTGCGCTTTTTTCCGCGCCAGCTTGCGAGCACGGCGGATGGCCTCGGCCTTCTCGCGCGCTTTTTTCTCGGAGGGCTTTTCGTATGCCTGACGGAGTTTCATCTCACGAAAGACACCCTCGCGCTGGAGCTTCTTTTTCAGGGCCCGGAGGGCCTGATCGACATTGTTGTCGCGTACGCTAACCTGCATGTGGTTTTCACCACCTTCCTAAGTTTGAGTTGCAAGAGTTTGCAGGAAGTGGCCGTATAGCAAAGCCTATATAGCTTGTCGAGTGCCGCGATATATGGAACGGAGGCCGATATGCAGCCCAATGACCTGACCCGAGATTCACTTGTTGATGCCATCCTGCCCCATGTGCCCTTTGACGGCTGGGGCGATGCCAGCTTTGCCGCTGCCGTCGCCGATGCCGGAATAGATCCGGGGCTTGCGCGGGCGGTCTGTCCACGCGGCGGTCTGGATCTGGCGATTGCTTTTCACAAACGCGGTGACGCCGAAATGGTGCGGCGGCTCCGGGCGCGCGATCTGGCGGTGCTGAAGATCCGCGAAAGGATCACGCTTGCGGTGCGCACCCGGCTTGAAGTGGTAACCGACAAGGATCTGGTGCGCCGGGCAACGACGCTTTTTGCCTTGCCGCATCATGCCGGCGATGGCGCGCGCCTGATCTGGGAGACCGCCGATACCATCTGGAACGTGCTGAACGATCCGTCGCGCGATATCAACTGGTACACCAAACGTGCAACGCTTTCAGGGGTTTATTCATCATGCGTTCTGTTCTGGCTGGGTGATGACAGCCCCGGCCATCAGGCAACATGGGAGTTTCTGGACCGGCGGATCGAGGATGTGATGCGCATCGAAAAAGCCAAGGCCGGTTTGCGCAATAACCCCGTTCTGTCACGGCTTATGGCCGGCCCCAATGCCCTGCTGAGCCGGGTCAGGGCCCCGGCCCCGATGAGCGATTTTCCCGGCCACTGGCAAGATCACGACAAGGAAAGCAGAGGCCCCGAATGACTATTCCCAAGATGATGCGCGCGATCGAGATAACTCAGCCCGGCGGGCCGGAGGTTCTGAAGATTACGGAACGCCCGGCGCCTGTGCCGGGCTATGGCGATATTGTCATCAAGGTGGCCTATGCCGGTGTGAACCGTCCCGACGCCTTGCAGCGCGCGGGAAACTATGCGCCCCCGCCCACCGCCTCGGACCTGCCCGGCCTAGAAGCCTCGGGCGAGGTTGCGGCGGTCGGGCCGGGCGTGTCGCAATGGGCGGTCGGCGACCGGGTCTGTGCGCTTTTGCCCGGCGGGGGCTATGCGGACTATGTCAGGACGCCGGCGGCGCATGCTTTGCCGGTTCCCGAGGGGATGGATCTGAAATCTGCGGCTTGTTTGCCTGAGACGTTTTTTACCGTTTACAGCAATGTGTTCATGCGCGGCGGGTTGCGGGCGGGCGAGGTTTTTCTGGTGCATGGCGGCTCTTCCGGGATCGGGACGACGGCGATTCAGATGGCCCATGCTTTTGGGGCGCGAGTCTTTGCGACCGCCGGGACCGACCAGAAATGCAAGACCTGCAAAGCGCTTGGCGCCGAGCGGGCGATCAATTACCGCGATGAAGATTTTGTCGAGGTCCTGGAAGAAGCAGGGGGCGCCGATCTGATCCTTGATATGGTCGGAGGGGATTATATTCCGCGTAATATCAGGGCCTTGGCGCCTGATGGGCGGCTTGTTCAGATCGCGTTTCTGTCGGGGCCAGAGCGGGATCTGAACTTTGCGCAGATCATGGTCAAGCGGCTGACGGTCACCGGATCGACCCTGCGCCCGCAAAGCGATCTGGCCAAGAAACGCATTGCCGATGCGCTGCAGCGCGAGGTCTGGCCTCTGCTGGAGGCGGGGCAGATCGCGCCGGTGATGGATCAGGAGTTCGCGCTGGAGGATGCCGCCCTTGCGCATGCCCGGATGGAAAGCTCGGCCCATATCGGGAAGATCGTTCTGAAGGTCGGCTGAGCGGCAAAAACCTTGCGATAGGTACATTTTGTGCCGCTGTCTGTTACATTTTACCGGGGGCTGAATGGTTAACGAAAAGGAAATCGCGTGACAGGCTGGATACTCGCCGTACTGGCGCTCTACTTCGTACAGTCGCTGGCAGCCCCGCTGGTGCAATGGCTTCAGGGCGGCGTGAAGTTCATTCCCGATGCGATGGGCCCGCGGGACACCGCGCCCGAGATGCCGAAGATCGGGGCAAGGTTTGACCGGGCGCTGAAGAACATGTTCGAGGCGCTGGTGATCTTTTTGCCGGTCGCGGTTCTTTTGGAGGTCAAGGGCATCACCGGCGGGGGTGCTTGGACTGGCGCCGCGATCTTCTTTTGGGCGCGGGCGGCCTATGTGCCGGCCTATGTCAGCGGAATTCCCGGCCTGCGCTCGGCCGTCTGGACGGTGGGGCATGTGGGGCTTGTCATGATGGTTCTGGCGCTTTGGAACGGCGCGCCGTTGAACTGAGCGGCGCAGGCACCCATCTCAATTGCAGGATCGCCGGGGCGCTGAGGTTTCCGGTGGACGGAAATGAAAGGAGTTGGGGATGACCAGGGACACCGAAGGACATTTCGAGATTCTGAAAGACTTTCCGCCCGATGTGGTCGCGGTTGTGGCGCATGGCCATGTGGATCGCGAGGATTACACCAAAACGCTGGTTCCGCTGACGGAAAAGAAGATCGCCGAAGAGGGGCGAATCAAATTCTATTACGAGCTGGGCGCGGATTTTTCGGGATTTTCAGCCGGGGCAGCGTGGAATGACGCGGCTCTGGGGCTGATGCATCTGGGCGATTTTGCGCGCGTTGCGGTGGTTACGGATGTCGAATGGGTGCGGATGGGGGTCAAGATGTTTGCCCCGCTGATGCCGTCGAAGATGCATCTGTTCCATCTGTCCGAGCGTGAAGAGGCCCGCAAATGGCTGGCCGAAGACGGGCCGGGCCGGATCAAGGGCGAGCTGGACGTCAGTGCCGATCACAAGCTGAGCACGATGGAGGACAAGGCGCCGCCGGCGCCGTAATCGCCCCTAGGGCAGCGGCGCAAAAAGGGCGTCTGACATCGAACAGTCGCGCCTGACATCGCGGCCGCAGATGCGCGGCTGAAGATCCTTGCTGAGGCAAAGGCGCGCCTCTTGGATGCGGCCGGCCTTGCAGGTGATGGTCAGCATGTCTTTGTCCCATGTGGGATTGGCCCTCAGAAACGCCTCTTCAACGATAGAAGCGGGCAGTTTCACCGGCTTATCAAGTTTGCGAAAGACCGCCGGACGGCTCACCGCATCAAAGGCGCGGCGCGCGGCGGCAAAGTATTCATCCGCCGTCAGGCCCGAGCATGTGCCGTGTTTCTTCCACTGATACCAGGCCAGGCCGGCGGTGCCCATGATATCGGCCATGGCGCGGGTTCGGGCGCGCGAGGGCGGGCGCTGGGCGGTTGGGCAATAGGAGGGCCAGCCGGTTTCATACTGCGGCCAGAGCCCGTGCAGCACCCAGCCGAATCCCTTGTCCGGGCGGCATTGGTCGCTGTTTTTGGCGCGCCCTTCCAGATCGCACCAGTTCGGCGACCAGGACAGCGACAGGACGTAATAATCGAAATCCCCCGATTTTTCGCCGGCTGCCATAGCCATCGAGGCGGATATCACAAGGGCGGCGAGCCAGCGCATTTGGGGTTTTCTCCTTAACTCAGGGTGACTATATAGGCTCTGAGTTCCCCGACAATGTGAACTTGGGCCCGCGCGGTCCGCCCTGAAACGGGCATCGGGGAAGATATGGGTTTAGGAGATATCCGATGGACGGCAAACCGATCATGGCACGAGCCACCGCAGTCTGGCTGGTGGATAACACGACACTGACCTTCAAGCAGATCGCCGATTTCGTCGGTATGCACGAGCTTGAGGTACAGGGCATTGCCGATGGCGATGTCGCCGCCGGTGTCAAAGGTTTTGATCCCATCGCCAACAACCAGCTGACGCAGGAAGAGATCGACAAGGCGATTGCCGATCCGCTGCACAAGCTGAAGCTGAAGTTCAACGCCGCCGCCGTGGGCGAGGAAAAGCGCCGCGGGCCGCGTTACACGCCCCTGTCCAAGCGTCAGGATCGGCCGGCGTCGATCCTGTGGCTGGTCAAGTTCCATCCCGAACTGTCGGATGGCCAGATCTCGAAACTGGTGGGCACGACCAAGCCGACCATTCAGGCGATCCGCGAGCGTACCCACTGGAACATATCGAACATTCAGCCGATCGATCCGGTCGCGCTGGGCCTGTGCCGTCAGTCCGAACTGGATGCCGCAGTTCAGAAGGCCAACGCCAAGAAGGCCAAGGAAGGCGGCGTGATGACCGATGACGAGCGGCGCAAGCTTGTCTCGACCGAGCAATCGCTGGGCATGGCGGCCGAGCCCAAGATGCCGACGGCGATTTCCGGTCTTGAGACCTTTACGCTGAGCGATGATCACGAAAAGAAAGACGATCCTGTCGATGCCGACAGTTTCTTCAATCTTCCCAGCGATGCCGATGACGATGAGGACGACAGCGATAAATGATCGCTGATCCCGTGCGCAAGGGCGGTCCGGCGATTGGCCGGACGCTTTGGCGGGATGTTTGTTTTGCTGAGATTCCAGTCAGGTAAAGACACAGCCGCGCAGATCGCCCGGCTGTGTCTTTACCTTTTGGGCCGGGCAGGGAAAAATACCCCTCAACAGCCGGTCGCCGCCAGCGGCCCGGTTGAGTGCGGGGAGTGTAGGGATGCGGCTGGCGCTGTTGTTCTGGGTTTTTTCGGTGATGTCGGTACAGGCCGAAGATGCCTGTCACGATCTGTGGTTCACCCGCAACCTGATCCTTGACCGCGCCGGGCAATGTTTCGGCACCAATCTGGGCAGCGCGGTTTTCAACAACTCGGACTGCCTGACAAGATCGCCGGATCTTTCGAAGCAGGATCAGGATCTGATCGCCCTTTTGAAGCGCAGGGAAAAGACGCTGGATTGCAAGGTCGATGCCGACGCCACCCGCCTGCCGGTCAATGTCATCTGGCTGCGTTTGCAGATGAAGACATTGCCGGTGGCCCGCGCCGCGCGCTTTACCTGCAAGGACTGGAGCGGCCCCTTTATCAAGCTTTATGACAGTATCGAGCCGACAACCGCGAAGCGGACCGGCGAGATCGAGGCGGGCGATAATGTGGTCTTTGCCCATGAGCCCCGCGGCAAATGGCAATTCGTGACGGTCCAGCGGTCGTCCGAATATGTCGGCGCGGGCTGGTTTGAGAGCGATCTGACGCAGCAGGCGCTGGGCCAGAGCGGCTATTGCGACGAGGGCGGCTAGAGCGTCTTGCGCGCCCTGAGCGCCGCGCTGATTGTGCCGTCGTCGAGGTAATCAAGCTCACCCCCGATGGGAACGCCCTGCGCAAGGCTGGTGACGGTGACCTTGTTTTCAAGCTGATCGGCGATGTAATGGGCGGTGGTCTGCCCGTCGATGGTGGCGTTGAGGGCCAAGATCACCTCGGTGATCGCCTCGGCTTTGACGCGGGTTGTCAGGCGCGGGATGCCCAGATCTTCGGGGCCGACCGCATCGAGCGCCGAAAGCGTGCCGCCCAGAACGTGATAGCGGCCGCGAAAGACCCCGGCGCGTTCCATAGCCCAGAGATCGGCGACATCTTCGACGACGCAGATCTGGCCGGTGGCGCGGGCTTCGTCGGTGCAGATCGCGCAGATCTCGGAGGTGCCGATATTGCCGCAGTTGAGGCATTCGCGGGCCGAGGCGCCGACGGCATGCATCGCATCGGCCAGCGGGGTGAGAAGCAGCGCCCGCTTTTTGATCAGATGCAGAACCGCGCGCCGGGCCGAGCGTGGCCCAAGGCCGGGAAGTTTGGCCATTAGCGCGATCAGCGCATCGATCTCTTTGGGTGTATCGCTCATGCCCGGCGCTGCCGGGGTGAAGGGATCATGCCTCCGGCGGGAGTATTTGGTGCAAAGAAGAAGCGGGGCAGGCGCATCAGAAGGGCAGCTTCATTCCCGCCGGCAGGCCCATGCCTTCGGTCAGTTTGCCCATCTCGGCGGCGGATTTTTCCTGAGCCTTCTGCTGGGCGTCCTTGATCGCGGCGAGGATCAGATCTTCGACCACTTCCTTTTCGTCGGGGTTGAAGATGGAGGGGTCGATGTCGAGCGCGGTCAGCTCTCCCTTGGCGGTGGCGGTGGCGCGCACCAGACCCGCGCCGCTTTCGCCGGTCACTGTCATTGCGCTCAGGCTGTCCTGAAGCTCGGCCATTTTGGTTTGCATTTCCTGTGCGGTTTTCATCATCTTGGCCATGTCGCCAAGGCCGCCGAGACCTTTGAGCATTGTTGTTCTCCTTAATCTTCTTCGAAGGGATCCCATTCGTCGTCGACCTCGGGCAGGGCCTGAGCGGCGGCGTCTGAGGTGATCTCTTCGGGGGTTGTGATCCTGATGATCCTTGCGTTCGGGAAGGCGTCGAAGACGGCCATTACCAGCGGGTGATCGCGCGCCTGGGCCTGAAGTGCAAGCTCGGCCGCGTCGCGTTTTTCGGCAATGGTCTCGCCGCCGCCTTCGTTGACGACCGAGACGCCCCAGCGGGCGCCGGTCCAGCGTTGCAGGCGGCTTGAGAGTTTGGCGGCCAGATCCTGTGGTGCGGTTTCGGTTGGCTGAAACTCGATCCGTCCGGCGCTGTAGCTGACCAGACGCAGGGAGGTTTCGACCTCGACCAGAAGCTGGACATCGCGGTGCTGGCGGATCAGCTGAACCACGTCGTCAAAGCGGGCATAGCGGGCCAGAGCGGTTTGCGATTGCGGGGCGAGGGCCGTGGCCTGTGCGCCCCGGGTATTTGGCGGCGGGGCGGTGTGGGCCGATGTTGGGGCGGCGGAGGCGGAGGTGGTGGTTGAGGCCGTGGCGGACGGGCCGGGTGCGGAGGGGGTTGCGCGCGTTTCGTGCGGGGCGGCATCGTTCAGTTTGCGCACCAGATCTTCGGGCGAGGGCAGATCGGCCACATGGGTCAGGCGGATGATCGCCATTTCGGCGGCCATCATGGCGTTGGGCGCGCGCGAGACCTCTTCGAGCGATTTGAGCAGCATTTGCCACATGCGCGACAGGATGCGCATGGCAATCCGTTCGGCCATGGCGCGGCCGCGGTCGCGTTCATCGGGGCTGACGGTTGGGTCGTCGGCAGCCTGCGGCGTGATCTTGATCACGCTGGTCCAATGGGTGATTTCGGCCAGATCGCGCAGGATCGCCATGGGATCGGCGCCATCGGCATATTGCGCCGAAAGTTCGGCCAGCGCGGCGGCGGCATCGCCTTTGAGGATCAGCTCGAACAGATCGAGGACCCGGCCGCGATCGGCCAGTCCGAGCATCGCGCGCACCTCGAGCGCGGTGGTCTCACCGGCGCCATGGGCGATCGCCTGATCGAGAAGCGACATCGCATCGCGGACCGAGCCTTCGGCGGCGCGGGTGATCAGGGCCAGAGCGTCTTCGGTGATCGGGGCGTTTTCGAGAGCGGCGATGGATTGCAGATGTGCGATCATCGTCTCGGGCTCGATCCGGCGCAGATCGAAGCGCTGGCAGCGCGACAGGACGGTGACCGGGACTTTGCGGATCTCGGTCGTGGCGAAGATGAATTTGACGTGGGCGGGCGGCTCTTCCAGTGTTTTGAGCAGCGCGTTGAAGGCGCTGGTCGAGAGCATATGCACCTCGTCGATGATATAGACTTTGTAGCGGGCCGAGGCGGCGCGGTAGTGCACGCTTTCGATAATCTCGCGGATATCGCCGACGCCGGTGCGCGAGGCGGCGTCCATTTCGATCACATCGACATGGCGCCCTTCGGCGATGCCGATGCAGGGCTCGCATTGGCCACAGGGGTCGGTTGTCGGGCCGCCCTGACCGTCGGGGCCGACGCAGTTGAGCCCCTTGGCGATGATCCGCGCGGTGGTGGTTTTGCCGGTGCCGCGAATACCGGTCATGATGAAAGCCTGAGCGATGCGGTCGGCCTTGAACGCGTTTTTCAGCGTTTTGACCATCGCTTGCTGGCCGATCAGGTCGGCAAAAGTGGCCGGGCGGTATTTGCGCGCCAGAACCTGATAGACGGTATCGGGGGTTTGGGTCATTTGCCTCTCGGGATTCGCCTGTCGCCTGAGGTTAAAGCGCCGGGGCGTGGGCGTCCACCGCTCAGACGGCAGCAGGGGATCTGGTGGGCGGGTGCAGGCGGAAAGGATGGTAATGGCAGATTATGTGATCAGCGATCTGGAGGTTCTGGGCGGGCGCATAGGCATCTGTGCGATGCCGGGGCGCGGCGGGGATTATCGGCGGGATCTGGCGCAGATCCTGCGCTGGTCGCCGGCGATGGTTCTGACGATGACGCCGCAGCGCGAGCTGGATTATGCGGGCGCCGGGGGGCTGGGCGATGATCTGGAGCAGAGCGGTGTTGCGTGGCGGCATCTGCCGGTCAGCGATTTCGGGGCGCCCGGAGCCGATGTGGCGGCGCTTTGGCCCGGGGTGTCGGCGGCGGCGCTGGCGATTCTGGCGGCGCGGGGCAGGGTTCTGGCGCATTGCTATGGCGGCTGTGGCCGGTCGGGCATGGCGCTGCTGCGTCTGATGGTCGAGGCCGGCGAGGCGCCGGAGGTGGCCCTACGGCGGCTGCGCGCGGTGCGGCCCTGTGCGGTTGAGACCGAGGGGCAGTATGACTGGGCCAGCGCGGCGCGGTCTTAGGGCCGCTATGGCGCCTGATTATCGGGGGTGGTGGGTGAGAGGCTGGACAACGACCCAAGCGAGGCTCGTTACGGCTGCTTCCTTCCGGATCTGACCGGGTTGGCGAGGTGCCTGCCCGCGCCAACCTCTCAGCCGGTTATGTAAAGGCAAGGGGTGCGTGCTGCAAGGGGGGCTGTTGTGTTTTCGGCGCGCCTGGCTAGCCCGAGAGAATATCGCCGGTGCAGATCAGGCGCGTAAAGAGCGCATAACAGGTTGTGGTCTTGCCAAAGCCGGCAAGATCGACCCGGGCAAAGAGCCATCGGTCGGTATATGTCAGGTCGATCCCCGCGCGGATCAGCCGGAAACAGGCGTTGGCGTCAAGTTTGCAGAGCGCCAGCGCGGTTTTGGCGGCCGGGTTGGTGGTTGAGGCGCTGCTTTGTGCGGCGATGGCGCTTTGGACCTTGTCGCGCAGCAAAAGCTCTACCCGGTCGGGGCGGGGTTTTGTGACGACGGCCGCCATGGCGGCGATAAAGGTGAGCGCGATGAGGATCCTGAACATGGGAGGATCTAAGCGGCGCGGGGGGCGATGTGCAAGCAGAAGGAAAAACGCCCCGCCGGGCAGGAGCGCGGCGGGGCGGGTATTGGGTCGCTCTGCCGCGATCACAGCGTGATGCGGAACCTTGCAAAGCCGTCGGGGCCGTCGCCGGCCGGTTCGATTTTCACGCCTTTGACATCGTGGATATAGTCGCGGGCCTTGGGGCCGGTATCGAACAGGACGCTCGTGCCCGGCAGGGGTTTGAACGTCCAGTTGGCATCGGCTGTCGGGTTGATCGTGCCCTGTTCGACGATATAGCGCACGATGACGTCGCGGTTGGTATCGGGCGCCTCGTAAACGATCGTGTCGCCCTTGGCACCGGGGAAATCGCCGCCGCCCGAGGCGCGGTAGTTGTTGGTGGCCACGATGAACTCCATCTCGTCGGTCACCGGCTTGCCGTTATACATCAGGTTGGTGATGCGGCTTGCGTCGGGGTTCAGCAGCTTGCCCTTGGGCCCGAAGCGCGAGGGTTGCGACAGGTCGATCTGATAGGTCACACCGTCAATGACATCGAAGTTATAGGATGGAAAGCTGGGGTTGAGCAGAACCTGATCGGCGCTGCCAGGTTTGACCTGATTGAAGATCCCCGCCGAGCGTTCGAGCCAGCCGCGAACCTGCGCACCGTTCACTTTCACCGCGCGCACCGTGTTGGGATAAAGATAGAGATCGGCCACGTTCTTGATCGCGACGCTGCCTTTTGGAACATCGGTGTAATATTCCGGCCCGCCGCGTCCGCCGGCCTTGAAGGGCGCGGCCGCCGAGAGGATCGGCAGACCTTCGTAGGGCGTGCCTTTCATCATCTGGTCGATATACCATTTCTGCGCGATCGAGACGATCTGGACCGAGGGATCATCGGCGACCAGAGCAAAATAGCTTTGTAGCGGGGCCGAGGTTTTGCCGACCGGGCGGCGGATATATTCCAGCGTCGCCTCATGCTCTTTCTTGATGGAATCCAGCACATATTGCTGGCTAGGAACGAGCGCGGTGATTGAGCGGTCTTCGTTGCGTTTCGAGATCGGGCGGGCCTTGGTCTCGAAGCTCATGACCTTCCATTCGCCGCCCGAGGTTTCCAGCATCAGGTCGATCACGCCCAGATGGCTGCCCCAAAAGCCGCCCATCGCGGCCGGTTTGCCGTGCAGTGTGCCGGCCTTGGAATCGACCGCGGCAAAGCCGTCATAGCGCGGGCCGGGAAAGACCAGATGGCTGTGGCCGGTCATGATGGCGTCGATGCCATCGACCATGGCCAGCGGGACCGAGGCGTTTTCCATCAGGTCGGAGTGATCGGCGCTGCCGATGCCGGAGTGTGACAGGGCGATGATGATATCGGCGCCTTCTTCCTTCATCTGCGGCACATAGGCGGCGGCGGTATCGACGATGTCGCGGGTGGTGACATTGCCTTCCAGATGACGGCGGTCCCAGTTCATGATCTGCGGCGGGACAAAGCCGATCAGCCCGACCTTGATCTTGTGCTGGGCGCCGGCGCCGTCGGTGACGGTACGTTCAAGGATCGTATAGGGTTTGATCAGGGTCTGGTCACCGGTCGGATTGGCACCCTCTTTCTTGGCGATATTGGCCGAGACGATGGGGAAATTCGCGCCCGCGATGGATTTCATCAGGAAATCGAGGCCATAGTTAAACTCGTGATTGCCAAGGGTCGAGGCGTCAAAGCCCACGGCGTTCATCGCGGTGATGACGGGGTGCATATCGCCCTCTTTCATGCCGCGTTCATAGGCGATGTAATCGCCCATCGGGTTGCCCTGAAGAAAATCGCCGTTATCGACCAGCATCGAGTTTGTGGCCTCTTTGCGGATCTCGCCGATATAGGAGGCGGTCCGGGCAAGGCCCACGGTGTCGCGGGGTTTGTCGGAATAATAGTCGTAGGGATAGACATGCACATGCAGGTCGGTCGTTTCCATGATGCGCAGATGCGCCTGACCCGCAGCGGCGCGCGCCGAAAAGGGGTGCAGCAGGGTCAAAGCGGCACCGGCAGCGGTGCCTGCAAGGAACTGACGACGGGAAAAGGGTAAGGGGCGGTGTGACATCGGCTGGTCCTCTGGTTCAGAATCGACAAATGGATGCCCCTTGAGCGTAACACGAAAATGACGCCGCCAAAGTGTTTCAGCCCCGGCGATCACATTGCATTACAGTTAATGGAACCGTTAATCACCTTAAAGGAGAGCGGGCCTTTTTCCTGCGCGTAATTGTCTGTCTGAGGCGTTCGTGTCACAACGGCGGTAAAACGGAGGCAGGGATGAAGCGGGCCGAAACGGTGACATTTGGCGGATCGGGTCTGAACCGCGCGGCCGAGTTGCGGGGCAATGGCGATGCGATTGCGGCGCGCTGGGCCGATCCATCGGCGGGTGTTGTTCCATTTTGGCGCGGCAAGCCGATGTTCGCGGGCGAGGCAGCGGCATGGCTGGCGCCCTCGCATGAGATTTTCAAGCACGGTGTCTCTGTCCCCATATTTCTGGGTCAGGACGAGGCGGGGCCGCGATTTGCGCTCGATGTCTCGGGCTGGGAGCCCGAAGAAAAGCCCGACACTCTGGGCGCGTTTTTCGATCCCAGCGAGCAGGTCTATCCGGGGATGAAAGACGGGCATGTCTTTGCCGAGCTTCGCGGCAGAATGACCCGGATCAGCGCCCGCGATGCCGAACTGCTGGCTACGGCGCGGGCCTTGCTGGAGTGGCACCGGACGCATGGGTTCTGTGCCCGCTGCGGCGGCGGATCGCAGATGTCGATGGCCGGCTGGCAGCGTGACTGCAGCGCCTGCGGGGCGCATCATTTCCCGCGCACCGATCCGGTGGTGATCATGCTGATTACCCATGGCAACAGCGTTCTGATCGGCCGCTCGCACGGCTGGCCCGAGGGAATGTATTCCCTGCTGGCCGGTTTTGTCGAGCCGGGCGAGAGCGTCGAAGCCGCCGTGCGCCGCGAGATTTTCGAAGAGGCGGGCGTGAGGGTCGGGCAGGTCGATTATCTGGCCAGCCAGCCCTGGCCTTTCCCAAGCTCTCTGATGCTGGGATGTCACGGCACGGCGCTGAGCCGTGAGGTCACACTCGATCCTCAGGAACTGGATGACGCGATGTGGATCACCCGCGAGGAGGCGATGCAGGCAATTGCCGGGGATCATCCGAAAATCAAGCCGGCGCGGGGCGGCTCGATCGCGCGTTTTCTTTTGACCAACTGGCTTGCGGACAGTCTGGATTAACGCGCATAATCGGCGAAAATTTGTGCAGGGTATGGTGTTCAATGAAATTTGCGTCAAAAGAGGACATTGAAGCACCGATCGGGTTTGTTTTCAGCGTGGTCTCGGATTTCGACGCGCTGGAGCGGCAGGTGCTGCGCCGGGGTGCGGATCTGCAGCGAACCGATACGCTGAGCGCGCATGGCCCGGGCATGTCATGGACCGCGACGTTTCCGTTTCGGGGCAAGGAGCGTAAGGCCGACGCGAGGCTTGTCGCCTATGATGCGCCCAACGGGCTGGGACTTGTCTCCGAGACCGGTGGGCTGTTCGGCAATATCAACGTCGATCTTGTGGCGCTGTCGCCGCGCCGCACCCGGATGAGCATCGTGATCGATCTGACGTCGAAATCGCTGTCGGCGCGGCTGCTGTTGCAGTCGCTGCGCCTTGCCAAGCCCAATCTGACGCGCCGGTTCCGCAAACGCACCAGCGCCTTTGCCGATGAGATCGAAGACCGGTTCTATCGGCAGGGCTAGCGCCGTCGGCGCCGTCAGTGGCGGCGCGGGTCGGCGGGGTACGTGCCCAGAATTTTCAGGTAGTCGGTGAAATATTCCAGCTCTTCCATCGCGCGGACGACATGTTCGTCCTCGGGGTGGCCTTCGATATCGGCATAGAACTGGGTCGCGGTGAAATTTCCGCCGACCATATAGCTTTCCAGTTTGGTCATGTTGATGCCATTGGTGGCAAAGCCGCCCATCGCCTTGTAAAGCGCGGCGGGAATGTTTCTGACCCGGAACACGAATGAGGTCATCATTCCGCTGCTGCCACGCCGGCGCATGTCCATTTCGCGCGACATGATCAGAAACCGGGTGGTGTTGTGATCCTGATCTTCGATATGGCGCGCCAGAATGTTCAGCCCATAGGTTGCGGCGGCAAGGTCGGATGCCAGCACCGCCTGATTGCGGGCGCCGCTTTCAGCCAGTTCCAGCGCCGCGCCGGCGCTGTCGACGGCGCTTTCGCCCCGGATGTTGTTCTTGGCCAGAAAATCGGCGCATTGCGGGATCAACACGGGGTGGGCGCGCACCACCTCGACCTGATCCAGGGTGACGCCGGGCGCGGCCATCAGGCTGATGTGCACGCGCACGAAAGCCTCGTCTATGATATGAAGCCCGCTGGCGGGGAGCATCCGGTGAATATCGGCTACTCGGCCATAGGTCGTGTTTTCCACCGGCAGCATGGCCAGATCGGCGGCGCCGCTGCGGGCCGCTTCGATGACATCTTCGAAGGTGCGGCACGGCATCGGCGTCATGTCGGGGCGGGCATCAAGGCAGGCCTGATGCGAATAGGCGCCGGGTTCACCTTGAAATGCAATTGTTCCTGTCATCGGGTCGGCTTTTCACTATTTTTCATCATGGGCGTTTGGTCGCGCTTTCTATACCTTGTGTCCGGGGGGCGGAAGCGGATAGATAACCTCAACGAATAGCCAGACGGATTGCGACATGTTCGACACAATGACAGTTACAAAAATCGTTGCGGCGGTCTGTGCCCCGCTTTTGATCTTTCTTATGGGCTCGTGGGCGGCGGAAAGTCTTTACCTTGCCTCAGCGGGGCATGGTGAGAGCGAAACTCAGGCCTATATCATCGATACCGGTGAGGCCGCGCCTGCCGCAACGGCGCAGCAGGGCCCGGATTTCGCGACGCTTCTGGCCGCGGCTGACCCGGCCAAGGGCGAGAAGGTCTTTACCAAGTGCAAGGCCTGTCACAAGCTGGAAAAAGGCGTCAATGCAACCGGCCCGTCGCTTTACGGTGTTGTCGGGCGCAAGGTGGACAGCGTTCCCGGCTATAGCTACTCGGGCAAGCTTGAGGCGGTGGCCGATGTCTGGACCCCCGAGAACCTTAACAAGTTCCTGGAGAACCCCAAGAAGTTCGCTCCCGGCACCAAGATGGGTTTTGCCGGTCTGAAAAAGGAAACCGACCGCGCCAATGTGGTCGCTTATCTTGAGACGGTGGCGGGCACACGTTCGCAGGCGCCGGCAGCGCCGGCCGCGACCAAGACCGCCGACAGCACGGCAACCGCGCCTGCGGCTGCGACAACAACCGCGCCCGCCGCAAGCACGCAACCGGCGCCGGCAGCCGCGCCCGCAGCCGATCAGGCCGCTGCTGCACCGGCAGGGATTGAGGCGAAACTTGCCTCGGCCGATCTGGCCAAGGGCAAGAAAGTGTTCAACAAATGCAAGGCCTGCCACAGCATCGAGAACGGCAAGAACAAGACCGGCCCGTCGCTTTACGGTGTTGTTGGCCGCAAGGTAGATAGCGAGCCGGGGTATCGTTACTCGGGCAAGCTTGAGGCGGCTGCCAAGGTCTGGACGCCAGACAATCTGGACAAGTTCCTGACCAAGCCGCGCGCTTTTGCGCCTGGCACCAAGATGGGATTCGGCGGGCTGTCGAGCGAGGCCGACCGGATCAACGTCATCGCCTATCTTAAATCGCTGGGCGGCTGATTCCGCCTATGCCTGAAAAAGGGGCCGTCCGGCAGCTGCCGGACGGCCCCTTTTTTACATTTTGCGGCCAAAGCTTGCGGATCACCGAAAGTTCAGGGATTCTCGGGTTGTATGAGGGGCACCGGGGACTTTAGCTTAACGCATGTCGAGACGACCCCGCGCCTGGATGGAGGAAACCACGCCATGACCCGATCCCACGCCATTGCCAGCCCCCGAGGATTTTCGCCCGCGCGCCTTGCCGCCGCCGCGGCAGTCGGGGCGGCCCTGATGTTTGGCGGATCGGGCGTCTGGGCCAAAAGCGATGTGATCAAATCCTACGGGATCTCGACCTTTGGCGAATTGAAATATCCGGCGGATTTCAAACATCTGGACTATGTGAACCCCGATGCGCCCAAAGGGGGCGAGATATCGCTTTGGGCACCGGGCACATTCGATTCCATGAACCCCTATACCCGCAAGGGCCGGGCCGGCGCGCTGTCGTCGATCATGTTCGAAAGCATGCTGACCAATACGGCAGATGAGATCGGGGCGTCCTATTGTCTTTTGTGTAAATCGCTTGAGTATCCGGCCAACAAGGATTGGGTGATATTCGAATTGCGCCCCGAGGCGAAGTTTTCCGACGGCACGCCGGTGACGGCGGAGGATGCGGCCTATACCTACGAGCTTTTCCTCAAGGAGGGTTTGCCATCCTTCCGGGCGGTTCTGGGCCGACTGGTCGAAAAGGCCGAGGTTCTGGACAAGAGCCGGATCAAGTTCACTTTCAAGGCCGATGCGCCGCGCCGCGATGCGATCGAAAGTGTCGGCGGTCTGCCGGTGTTTTCGAAAAAATGGTTTATCGACAATAACGCCGGCCTTGACGAAAGCCGGTTCGAGCCGGCGCTTGGCACGGGGGCTTATGTTCTGGATCGCTATGACGTCAACCAGCGGATCGTCTATAAGCGCAACCCCGATTACTGGGGGGCCAATCTTCCGATCAATGTCGGGCGCAATAATTACGACAGCATTCGGGTTGAGTATTTCGGCGATTCCAATGCCGCCTTTGAGGGGTTCAAATCGGGCGCCTATACCTTCCGGATTGAAAACTCGTCGAAAACATGGGCCACGGGCTATGATTTTCCGGCGATTCAGGACGGGTCGGTGATCAAGGCGGAATTGCCCGATGGCACCATCGCGACCGGCCAGAGTTTCGTGATGAACCTGCGCCGGCCCAAGTTTGACGACATCCGGGTGCGCGAGGCGCTGGGCCTGATGTTCAATTTCGAATGGTCGAATGAGACCCTGTTTTACGGGCTTTACGAGCGGATCAACTCGTTCTGGGAAAATTCGGACCTGGCCGCCAAGGGCAAGCCGACGGCGGGCGAAAAGGCGCTTTTGGAGCCTTTGGTCAAAGAAGGGCTGCTGGACCCCGGCATCCTGACCGAGGATGCGGTGATGGCGCCCACCTCAAGCGACCGGCAGCTTGACCGCAAGAACCTGCGCCGCGCCTCGAAGCTTTTGGAAGAGGCGGGGTGGATCGTGGGCGATGACGGGATGCGTCGCAAGGACGGCAAGACCCTGCGCGTGGAGTTGATCGAGGACAGCCCGACCTTTGACCGGGTGATCAACCCCTTTGTCGAAAACCTGCGCCGTCTGGGCGTCGATGCCGTTTATAACCGGATCGACCCGGCGCAATATACCGACCGGACGCGGAATTTCGATTTTGACATGATCACCGATCAGTTCCCCATGGGCTATGAGCCGGGATCGGGCCTGCGCCAGTATTTCGGGTCCGAGACGGCGGACCAAAGTGTCTTTAACGCCATGGGTCTGAAAGACCCGGCGGTGGACAAGCTGATCGACATCATCGTTGCGGCCAATACCAAAGATGCGATGACAACCGGGGTTCGTGCGCTTGACCGGGTGTTGCGCGCCAAGCGGTTCTGGATCCCGCAGTGGTTCAAGGACAAGCATACGGTCGCCTATTACAACATGTTCGAGCATCCCGCGAAACTGCCGCCTTACAGTCTGGGCTATCTGGATTTCTGGTGGGTGGACCCGCAAAAGGCCGACGCGCTGAAAGCCAGCGGCGCGATCTGAGGTGGGCGCCTATATCCTGAGACGTCTGATGCTGGTGATCCCCACGCTGTTGGGGGTCATGATCATCAACTTTGCCCTGACCCAGTTCGTGCCGGGCGGGCCGATCGAGCAGATATTGGCGCAGCTTGAGGGCAACGGAAATGTGTTCGAGACGATCTCGGGCACCGGGTCGGAGACGCTGAGTTCAAGCACCGCCGATCAGGGGTATCTGGGCGCGCGCGGGCTGCCGCCGGATTTCATCAAGAATCTGGAAAAGCAGTTCGGCTTTGACAAGCCGCCGCTTGAGCGGTTCCTGAACATGATGTGGGACTATATGCGCTTTGACTTTGGCGAGAGTTATTTCCGCTCGATCAGCGTGCGCGATCTGGTGATCGAAAAGATGCCGGTGTCGATCACGCTGGGCCTGTGGTCGACGCTGATCGCTTACCTCATCTCGATCCCGCTGGGTATTCGCAAGGCGGTAAAGGACGGATCGTCCTTTGATACATGGACCTCGGGGGCGATCATCGTGGCCTATGCGATCCCGGGCTTTCTGTTTGCCATCCTCCTTCTGGTTCTCTTCGCGGGGGGATCGTTTTACAAAATTTTCCCGCTGCGCGGGCTGACATCGGACAATTGGGACAGCCTGTCATGGGGCGGCAAGATACTGGATTATCTGTGGCACATCACCCTGCCGGTCATCGCCTCGACCATATCCAGCTTTGCCACCCTGACCCTGCTGACCAAGAACAGCTTTCTGGACGAGATCAAGAAGCAATATGTCATCACCGCCAAGGCCAAAGGGCTGAGCGAACATGCGGTGCTTTATGGCCATGTCTTTCGCAACGCGATGCTGATCGTGATCGCGGGTTTCCCGGGTCTTTTCATCTCGGTCTTTTTCGGCGGCTCGATCATCATCGAGACGATCTTTTCGCTGGATGGGCTGGGCCGGCTGGGGTTCGAGGCGGCGGTGGCGCGGGACTATCCGGTGATATTCGGCACGCTCTTTTTCTTTGGTCTGATCGGTCTGGTCGTCGGGATCCTGTCCGATCTGATGTATGTCTTCGTCGATCCGCGCATCGACTTTGAAAAGAGGGAGACGTGATGCGCCTGTCCCCGCTGAACCGGCGCCGCTGGCGCAATTTCCGCAAGAACGGGCGCGCCTTCTGGTCGCTTGTCATTTTTGGGATCCTGTTCGGTCTGTCGCTGTTTGCCGAGTTGATCGCGAACGACAAGCCGATATTGGTCAGCTATCACGGAGAGCTTTACGTCCCGATCTTCAAATTCTATCCCGAGACGGCCTTTGGTGGCGACTTCAAGACCGAAGCGATCTATCGCGATGCCGAGGTTCAGTGCCTGATCGTCTCGGGCGGTTTGGATAGCTGTTTTGACGATCCAAAGGGGGTGATGGCCGACGCGCGGGATGGTGTGGTGGATGGCAAGAAGATCCAAAAGGGCTGGGCGATCTGGCCGCTGATTCCCTATTCCTATAACACCATCGTCGATATTCGCGGGGTGGCGCCGTCGCCGCCCGATGCCAATAACTGGCTGGGCACCGACGATACCAAGCGCGATGTGCTGGCGCGGGTGATCTACGGGTTCCGCCTGTCGATCCTGTTTACGCTGATCGTGACGACGATCGCGTCGCTTATCGGGATTGTGGCCGGGGCGGTGCAGGGGTTTTTCGGCGGCTGGACGGATCTTTTGTTCCAGCGGTTCATCGAGATATGGGGTGCCACGCCCAGTCTTTACATCATCATTATCCTCTTCGCGATACTGGGGCGAAGTTTCTGGCTTTTGGTCTTTATCACCACGCTTTTTGCATGGCCCGCCTTGGTCGGCGTCGTGCGGGCCGAGTTTTTGCGGGCGCGCAATTTCGAATATGTGCGGGCGGCGCGGGCGTTGGGTGTGTCGAACCGCGTGATCATGTTCCGCCATATGCTGCCCAATGCGATGGTGGCCACGCTGACGCTTTTGCCGTTTCTGATCACCGGCGGGATCGGGACGCTTGCCTCGCTGGATTTTCTGGGCTTTGGATTGCCATCCTCGGCGCCGTCGCTGGGCGAGCTGACGTTGCAGGCGAAACAGAACCTTCAGGCGCCGTGGCTGGGCTTCACTGCGTTTTTCACCTTTGCGATCATGCTGTCGCTGCTGGTTTTCATATTCGAGGGTATCCGTGATGCCTTTGACCCAAGAAAGACCTTTCAATGACGGCTTGTGTAGAGCTGGCGCCAGGTTCGCTGAGCGGACCGGGCAGCGCCCGCCCCGCCCCATGGGCGGGCGCTTCACGCCCACCCCGGGACGGGCGCTGCCCTATGCTGGAGTCCGCGTCGTGAGCCGCGTTCTGGATGTCAGGAATCTGACCGTCGGTTTCCGGCAGGACGGCGCGGTGTTGCCTGCGGTCAAGGGCGTGAGTTTTCATGTCGACAAGGGGGAAACCGTGGCGCTGGTCGGCGAAAGCGGATCGGGCAAATCGGTCACGGCGCTCAGCACTGTATCGCTTTTGCCCGACAGCGCCGAAGTGGGCGGCAGCGTCACTTATATGGGCCGCGAGATGATCGGCGCATCGGAGGCCGATCTGCGGGCCACGCGCGGCAATGACATCAGTTTCATCTTTCAGGAGCCGATGACATCGCTGAACCCGCTGCACACGCTGGAACGGCAGTTGGCCGAAAGCATAGCCCTGCATCAGGGGGTGCAGGGGCCGGAGGCGCAGCGGCGGATCATTGAGCTTTTGAACAAGGTGGGCATTCGCGACCCTGAAAGTCGGCTGAAGGATTACCCGCATCAGTTGTCGGGCGGGCAGCGCCAGCGCGTGATGATCGCCATGGCGCTGGCAAACGGGCCCGAGCTTTTGATTGCAGACGAACCTACAACGGCGCTGGATGTGACCATTCAGGCGCAGATCCTTGATCTTCTGGCCGATCTGAAGGCTGCCGAGGGGATGAGTCTTTTGTTCATCACCCATGATTTGGGTGTGGTGCGCAAGATCGCCGACCGGGTTTGCGTGATGCAGGGCGGCGAGATTGTCGAGCAGGGCCCGACCGAGGCGATCTTTTCCGAGCCCAAACACCCCTATACCCGGATGCTTCTGGCAGCCGAGGCGGCGGGCAAGCCCGGCCCGGTGCCCGAGGGGGCAAAGGTGGTGGTCGAGACTGAGGATCTGCGCATATGGTTCCCCATCCAGCGCGGGCTTTTGCGCAAGACCGTGGGTCATGTAAAGGCGGTGAATTCGGCCAGCATCAGCGTGCGGCAGGGCGAGACACTGGGCGTGGTGGGCGAAAGCGGGTCGGGCAAGACGACGCTGGCGCTGGCGATCATGCGGCTGATCCGTTCCGAAGGGCCGATCTGGTTTCAGGGGCAGGATATTCAGGGCCGGCGCAATGCCGAGATGCGCAGCCTGCGCCGTGATATGCAGATCGTGTTTCAGGATCCCTATGGCTCACTCTCTCCGCGGCTGTCGGCCTTTGAGATCATTGCCGAAGGCCTGACCGTGCACGGGGTCGAGCCGGGCCGCAAGCCGCGCGAGATGGTGGCCGAGATCATGGGCGAGGTCGGGCTGGACCCGGCGATGATGGACCGCTATCCGCATGAGTTTTCCGGCGGCCAGCGCCAGAGGATCGCCATTGCGCGGGCAATGATCCTGCGCCCGAAACTTGTGGTGCTGGACGAGCCGACCAGCGCGCTGGACATGACGGTTCAGGTGCAGATCGTCGAATTGCTGCGCGATCTTCAGCAGAAATATCAGCTGGCCTATGTTTTTATCAGCCACGATCTGAAGGTCGTGCGCGCGCTGAGCCACAAGATCATGGTGATGAAGAACGGCGATGTCGTTGAGGCGGGCGAGGGAGAGGCGATATTCAAGGCGCCCCAGACCGAATATACCCGCGCGCTTTTGGCGGCGGCCTTTGACATGAAGGCCGAGACCGAGGAGGTTTAGCCCGGCCCGAGGGTTGTGCAGCTGACGCCGCGCGCCTCAAGCCGGCGGCAGGCCAGCGCTGACATTTCCTGTGTCATGCCGACGAAATTCGCCTCCCAGCCCTGCGGTTTGTTGGTCACTTTGCGCAGCGCGCCATCAAGTGTCGTCATCTCGGTCAGGGCGGTTTTCAGCAGCACACGCTCGGCCTGATTGCGGGTGGTGTAGCGGCCGATATTGATGCCCCAATAGCGCCCGCCCGAGGTGGAAAGCCGGGTGACAACCTCGCGCAGCGGATCCTGGACGGGGGCGTCGATCTCGGCCTCGGCGCTGACCAGCACGGTATCGGCCGGGCGCGGCGGGGGGGTGGTCGACAGGGTTGTGGGCGCGGTTTGCAGAGCCTTGGGCTTGGATTTGTTTGTGGGCGTCGGCGCGGGTGTGGCGCTGGCCAGTTTAACCTCGCCCGCGGCGGCGACGGCCTTGCTGACGCTGTTTTCGATCGCCAGCAGCAGATCTTCCGAAGGCGCGGGGGTCGATTGAGCGGGCCGGCGCCCGGGGCGGGGGCTTTTCTTGACGGCAAGCGCAACGCGCAGGGTTTTGCCGGAGTTGCCGCCGTTGTTATAGGTCGGCAGCGCCGGTTTGCGCACGGCAACCGATGACGGCGCTTTGGCAAAACCCAGATCCAGAAGCTTGGCCACGCGCCTGTTGCGGTCGGCGACCGAGCGGCCGCCAAAGACGGTAGCGATGATCCGTTCGTTGCCGCGCCGGGCCGAAGCCACAAGGTTGAAGCCGGCGGCGTTGGTATAGCCGGTCTTGATCCCGTCGGCGCCGCGATATTTCGCCAGAAAGCGCCGGTTGGTGTTGCGCACATCGCGGACCCCGGCATCGGTGCTGCGGCGCGAGAAGAGGTTGTAATACTGCGGATAGTCGTAAAACAGATGCCGGCCCAGTTTGGTCATGTCGCGCGCCGTCGACAGATGCCCCGACAGGGTCAGCCCGTTGGCGTTGCGAAAGGTCGTTCTGGTCATCCCCAGCGCTTTGGCGGTCCGGTTCATCCGGGCGACAAAGGCCGATTCGCTGCCGCTGACGGCCTCGCCGATGGCGGTGGCGGCATCATTGGCCGATTTCACGGCCGCGGCGCGGATCAGATAGCGCAGTTTGATTCGCTGCCCGGTCCTGAGCCCGAGTTTCGAAGGCGGCTCGGAGGCGGCGTTTCGCGAAATGCGCACCACGGTATCAAGTGAGATCTCGCCGTTCTTGATGGCCTCGAAAGTGATGTAGAGGGTCATCATCTTGGTCAGAGAGGCGGGATAGAGCCGGGTGTCGGCGTTCTGCGAATGCAGAACCTTGCCGGTGCGCGCGTCGATCACAAAGGCCGCGTAAGGGGCCGATATCGCCATCAGCGGCGCGAACGCCAGAAGACAACCCAGGATTGTCCGGAATAACCAAGAGATGCTGCACTGCCCTAGACGCGTTTTCACGACGCTTGCCTATTTTCTGCCTCTGTCTTCCCGCCTCTTTGGGCAGGTAAGATATCTGCACTCACGCTAACACAAAGAAATATATCAGAAAATACCCTTATCCATGTTTATTTCGAACCACGAAATCAACCAAATCCAGGCAGATGTAGTGGGTCGCGGGCGCGCCACCCACTAGATAGGGGCGCGACCTTCCCCTGGGTCAATTTTTTTGAATGTCATCAATCAGCCCGGAAAGTGACCCCATCCGATCAAGCTGATGAAACCTTGGGTGGTTCACCGGCGCGTCGGCATGTTCAAGTTCCCAGGTCAGATCGTGGGGGATATGGATGCCCCATGCGCCGACCTCAATCGCCGGGTTGACGTCGGACCGAAGCGAGTTTCCGACCATCATCGCGCTTTGCGGGGCAGTCGCGTAGCGGTTGAAAATGCGGTGATAGGCCTGAGGCGTTTTTTCCGAGACAATCTCGACCCCGTCAAAGAGATCGCCCAGCCCCGATTGCGCCAGTTTGCGTTCCTGATCCAGAAGATCGCCCTTGGTGATCAGCAGGATCTGATAGTCCGGGGCCAGATCGGTGACGGTCTTTTCCACATCCGCCAGAAGCTTGATCGGATGGTCGAGCATGGCGCGCCCGGCCTCCATTATCTCGGCGATGACACTTGGCGGGACCTTGTGCTCGCTAACCTCAATCGCGGTTTCGATCATGGTCAGGACAAAGCCTTTGACGCCATAGCCGTAGTGCCCCAGATTGCGCCGTTCGGCCGCCAGCAGCCGCTCGGCCAGATGCTCGCCTTCGACGTAATCGGACAAAAGGCTGGCAAATCTGTCCTGTGTCAGGCGAAAAATCTCTTCGTTATGCCAAAGTGTGTCATCGGCATCGAAAGCAATTGTCGTGAGTTTTGCGGTCACTTTATGTCACTCCGGACGCTATCCCCTTTTCACGGGGTTGCGAGGCCTTATATAGTTGGCGGCAGAGCATTCCACCTGAGTTTGATGGAAATTACAACGTGAGTGACGGGCCCATCATCATGTCAGACGGCAAAGACAGCGACAGCGACGCCGGACTTCTGACCGAGACGAAGACCAGAACAGAGCGGCCACCGCTCTATAAGGTCATGCTTTTGAATGATGATTATACACCCATGGAATTCGTTGTTCATGTGCTGGAGCGTTTTTTCGGGATGAACCATGCGCAGGCCTTCGAGCTGATGCTGACGGTGCATAAAAAGGGGCTGGCGGTGGTTGGCGTCTTTAGCCATGAGATTGCGGAAACGAAAGTTGCGCAGGTGATGGATTTCGCGCAACGCCACCAGCATCCGCTGCAATGCACGATGGAAAAGGAATAGGGCCTGGGGCCCGGCATTCCATGCAGGTATCACGTCTTTCTCTTGCCCTGAACGAGGGGCTGGTTCTGCCCGATCAGGGCACATTGGCGGTTTACCGCCCGACGGCCGGCTATGACCTGTCGGCGGCAGGTCGCGACCGGCTGAGGATCATTCAGGGATTTTACCCCGATCATGCGGTGTTTCAGGCCATGGGGCTGGCGGTCGATGTTGCGCCCTCGGGCGAGTATGACGCGGCGCTGGTTGTTTTGCCGCGCTCAAAGCTTGAGGCGCGGGCATTGATCGCGGACGCCGCCCGCCGGGTCGGCGGGGGCGTGGTGATCGTTGACGGGCAGAAAACCGATGGTGTCGACAGCCTTTTGAGGGATGTGCGCAAAAGGGTCGCCATCGGCGGGTCGATCCCCAAGGCGCATGGGCGGATTTTCTGGTTTCAGGGCGAAGCGGTTTTTGACGACTGGCTGGCAGAGCGCGCCGCGCCGCCCGAGGGGTTCGTGACCGTGCCGGGGGTATTTTCCGCCGATGGCATCGATGCGGGCAGCGCGCTTCTGGCCGAAAACCTTCCGGCGCGGCTTCCGGCGAAGGTCTGTGATCTTGGGGCCGGCTGGGGTTTTCTTTCGCGGGAGATCCTGTCGCGGGCGGGGGTGCAGGCGCTGGATCTGGTCGAGGCCGAACATGCCGCGCTTGACTGCGCGCGCCAGAATATCACCGATCCAAGGGCGCGGTTTCACTGGACCGATGCCCTGACATTCGAGCCGGCCGGCTATGACGCGGTGGTCACCAATCCGCCGTTTCACACCGGCCGCAAGGCCGATCCGTCGCTGGGGCGGGGGTTTATCAGCTCTGCGGCGCGGATATTGGCCCCGCGCGGAGAGCTGTGGCTGGTGGCAAACCGGCATCTGCCCTATGAGGCGGCGATGGCCGAAAGTTTTCGCGATGTGCGCGAAGTTGCCGGAACGACATCGTTCAAGGTGCTCTTTGGCGGGCGTCCGCTGGGGAAAGCTCGAACGCGGCGCTGAAATCGCCTAGCCTCGGCGTCAAAGAATCACAGGGATAGCAGATGTCATTTTCGATACAGGGCAAGACCGCCATTGTGACCGGCGCGGCCAACGGCGTTGGTCTGGCGATCGGGCGCCATTTTCTGGATGAGGGCGCCAATGTGGTCTTTGCCGATATGGATGAGGCCAAACTGGTTGAGGAACTGGGCGAGAAGGCGGGCGATGACACCAGCGCCCGCATTTTCGCCGGAGATCTGCGCGAGCGGCTGACGCTGGCCAACCTTTTGTCGGCGACGATAGATGCCTTTGACCGGGTCGATATTCTGGTCAACGCCAGCCGGCAGACCATCGCCTCGGACCCGCTGAACATCGAAGATGATGCGGTTGAGCTTTTGATGCAGCAAAACCTGATGATCAGCCTGCGCCTGAGCCAGTTGATCGCGCGGCGGATGATCCTTCAGGCGGAAAAGGACGGCAATGGCGAAGAGATGGCCGGCAGTATCGTGAACCTGTCGTCGATTGCGGCGCGGCGCACGCATCCGCGGCTTTTGGCCTATTCGGTCTCAACCGCGGCGCTGGATCAGATGACACGCTCGCTTGCGGTGGCGCTGGCGCCGCATAAGATCCGGGTCAATGGTGTTGCCTTTGGCAGCGTGATGAGCGCCAGCCTGCGAGGGGCGCTGAACGAAAACTCGGACTTTCGTGAGGATATCACCGAGCATACGCCGCTGGCGCGTATCGCCAATGCGCGCGAGGTTGCCGAGGCGGTGCAATATCTGGCCTCCGAGGCTTCGGATTTCGTGACCGGCCAGATCATCACGGTGGACGGCGGGCGCACATTGGTCGATCCGGTGGCGGCGCCGGCGCATTAGCGCCAGCGACCAACGGGCAGCGGGCAGAGAAACGGGGCCGCCGTTGCGGCGGCGGGAACATGATGGGCAGGGGTAGATGCAGATGAGTATGGACGATGAAAAGGCGCGGGCGGCGGCGTGGTTCCGGCAGCTGCGCGACCAGATCGTGCAGGCCTTTGAGCATCTGGAGGACCGGCAGACAGAAGGCCCCTTTGCCGGCCAGCCCGCCGGCAGGTTCGAAGTGACCAGCACCCGGCGCGCATCAGATGATGGCAGCGACGCGGGCGGCGGGCTGATGAGCGTAATGCGCGGGGGCCGGGTTTTCGAGAAGGTGGGCGTCAATGTCTCGACCGTCTATGGCCAGCTTGGCGCGCGGGCGCAGGCGGCGATGGCGGCGCGCAAGAACCTGCCCGGCATGGCCGATGATCCGCGTTTCTGGGCCTCAGGCATCAGCCTTGTGGCGCATATGCAAAACCCCCATACGCCCGCGGTTCATATGAATACGCGCATGTTCTGGACCCCGCACGCATGGTGGTTCGGCGGGGGATCGGACCTGAACCCCTGCATCGAGTATGATGAGGACACCGCCGCCTTTCATGCGGTGCAGAAGGCGCAATGCGATCTGCATGATCCTCAGTATTACCCCCGCTACAAGGCCTGGGCGGATGAGTATTTCTATGTCCCGCACAGGGGCCGCGCACGCGGCGTTGGCGGGATATTCTATGACGATCACAACAGCGGCGACTGGGAGGCCGATTTCGCCTTTACCCAGGATGTCGGGCGGGCCTTTCTGATGGCCTTTCTGCCGGTCACCGAAAAGCACCGCAACGATCCATGGAGCGAGGCCGACAAGGACCGGCAGCTGGTTCATCGCGGGCTCTATGCCGAATATAATCTGGTTTATGACCGGGGAACCAAGTTCGGCCTTGAGACCGGGCATGATGCCAATGCGGTTTTGATGTCGCTGCCGCCGCTGGCCAAATGGGTTTGAGCAAGCGCGGGCCTGGCGCGTTGGGTGATCTTTTACCCTTCGGGTAAAGCCTCCGGCGGGGATATTTCGCCCAAGTGGAAGATCAGTCAGGCAGGACCTTGCCGGGGTTCATGATCCCCTTTGGGTCGAGCGCGGTTTTGATCTGGCGCATGACCGAGAGGGCGACGGGGTCTTTGCAGCGCGCCATCGAGGGGCGTTTGGTCAGACCGATGCCGTGTTCTGCCGAAAAGCTGCCGCCGAGATCGGTCAGGATCTCTTCCATCGCTTCGACGATGGCTGAACTGAGGTCGGGCGCATCGCGGGACGGGGTGACGGTGAAATGCACGTTGCCATCGCCCAAATGCGCGATTGCCATGGTGCCGGCGGCGGGGTCGAGCCGGGCTGTGGCCGCCTCGCAGCGGGTCAGGAAGCTGGCGATCTGATCCAGCGGCAGGGAGACATCGGTATTGATGATCGGCACGGCGCCGAGGGTGATTTCGGCGGCCGCCTCGCGGCGGGCCCAGATCTCGCTGCGCTGAGCTTCGGATTGGGCGATGACCGCGTCGAGGATGAGGCCTGATTGCAGGTGGCTGCTGAGCGCCTCTTCGAGCTGGCTCTGGATCGGGATGCGGCCGTCTTGGGTGGCGGTTGCGGCGGCGGGCGCGGTGGCGCCGATTTCCACCAATATGTTGACGTCATAGCGTTCGGCGAAGGGTGCGCGCGCCTGCGGGAAGTGATCGAGGTGTCGCTGAATATAGCTGGTGGGCATATATTCGAAGGCTTCGACGGCGCCGCCTGAAAGCTCTTGCAGGTGGTTGAGCAGGGTCAGGGCGCTGTCGAGGTCGGGCGTGGCGACCATTGCGGTGGCATAGGCCTTGGGCCGGGGGAAGAGTTTGAGGGTTGCTGCCGTGATCAGGCCGAGTGTGCCTTCGGCGCCGATGAAGAGATCCTTGAGGTCATAGCCGGTGTTGTCCTTATGCAGCTGTGACATGATGTTCAGGATCTCGCCGTTGGGAAGCACCACTTCGAGCCCAAGGCATAGGGCGCGGGTGTTGCCGTAGCGCAAGACGTTCGAGCCGCCGGCATTGGTGGAGAGCGCGCCGCCGATCATCGCCGAGCCGCGGGCGCCGAACATCAGCGGAAAGACAAGATCATGCGCTTCTGCCGCCTGATGGATATTGGCGAGGACGACGCCGGCCTCGACAATGGCGATCCGGGCGTCGGGGCGGATTTCGCGCAGCCGGTTCATCCGGGCGAGCGAGATCATCAGCGCGTCGCGCGCCACCGCCCCGCCGGCAAGGCCGGTGTTGCCCGAGACCGGCACCACCGGCGTGCCGCTGGCAAAGGCGCGCTGCATGACAAAGGCCGCTTCAGCGGTGTTGGCCGGTTGGACAACGGCGACGGGCGTTGAGGTATAAACGCCCGTCCAGTCATGCACAAAGGGCGCCATATCGGCGCCGGTCAGGACATGGGCGGGTCCGATTTCGGCGGAGATTTCAGTCAGAAGCGTGCTCATGACCCTGACCTAGCGTAATCGCGGGGGCGGCGCCAGAGCGTTGATGGCGGGCGCTGCCGCGGCCCTTGCGGCGGGCGGGCGGCGGCAGCGTTCTGCAGGTTCGGCGCCCGGGCCGGCGGCTACATCAGGCCAAGCGCGGCATCCGCCGTCAGGGCGGCGAAATGCAGGAAGAGAAACAGCAGCGACTGTTTGAAGTAGCTTTTTTCGAGGGCATAGCCATCCTGTTTTGCCTGCGTTTCACTGCGTCTGAGGATGCGCCATGCGCCATAGACGAAGCTGATGTTCAGCACGGTCGCGGTGATCAGGTAGATCGGCCCGAAGAGGCCCAGAAGGCCGGGCAGGATCGCGGTGACGGCCAGAAGGCAGGCATAGGTGAATATGTGCTTTCGGGTCGAGGTGCGCCCATGGGTGACGGTCAGCATGGGAACGCCTGCGCGGCTGTA
>JASBSV010000088.1 GCA_030148745.1 Paracoccaceae bacterium | reverse complement strand
GAGGATTTCTATGGCCCCTATGACGCGCAGGACCTGTTCCGCGCCCATCAGGAAGAGATGGGCATCGAGATGGTCGACTTTAAGCATATGGTTTACGTGCAGGACCGCGCGCAATATGAGCCGGCCAACGAGATCGAAGAGGGCGTTACCGTCCTGAATATCTCGGGCACCGAATTGCGCCGCCGCCTGTCGGAAGGCCTTGAAATTCCTGAATGGTTCAGCTTCCCGACTGTGGTCGAAGAGCTGCGCAAGACGCGCCCGCCGCGCGCAAAACAGGGCTTTACCGTCTTTTTCACCGGCTTCTCCGGCTCGGGAAAATCCACCATTGCCAACGCGCTTATGGTCAAGCTGATGGAGATGGGCGGCCGCCCCGTGACCCTACTGGATGGCGATATCGTGCGCAAAAACCTCAGCTCGGAACTTGGCTTTTCCAAGGAACACCGCGATCTGAACATCCGACGCATCGGCTATGTAGCAAGCGAGATCACCAAGAACGGCGGCATCGCCATCTGCGCCCCCATCGCGCCCTATGCCACCACGCGCCGCGCCGTGCGCGAGGACATCGAAGCCTTTGGCGCCTTTATCGAGGTGCATGTCGCAACCTCGATCGAGGAATGCGAGCGACGTGACCGCAAAGGGCTTTACAAGCTGGCGCGCGAGGGAAAAATCAAGGAATTCACAGGCATTTCAGACCCTTATGACATTCCTGATGAGCCTGAACTGCGCCTTGAAACCGAAAACGTCGAGGTTGACCACTGTGCCCATCAGGTTCTTTTGAAGCTGGAACAGATGGGGCTGGTGGCGGCTGGCTGACCGGGCGGGCAACGCCCGGTCTGAACCAGGTTATAAGAGCGCGCGCTGCGCCGGTTTAGTGAACCGAAACCGGCGCAAGATCGTTCTGGCGCGCCAGAACGAAGGCAAGTGACCGGTCGCGAACCAGCGCCAGACGCTCACCTTCGGCCGAGTGAACCGCATAAAGCTGGGTCATCCCATCGACCTGGGCGCGGACATCTTCGGGCAGGTCGGCAACACGGACGGCGCGGATATAGACCGTCTGGTCCTGTTGGGGGCCAAAATCAAACTCGGTATTCATTGCTCTGCCTCCTGCGATTGATTGATTTTAATCATTCTGACGACCTTTTCCGGCACGGACCGCAGCAGATCGATATGCAACAGACCGTTCTCAAGCACGGCCCCGGCAACATCTACCCCTTCGGCCAGAACGAAAGAGCGCTGGAATTGCCGGCCTGCGATCCCGCGGTGCAAAAATACGCGGCCATCGGCTTCTTCTTTCTGCCGGCCGCGGATAACCAGCTGGCGGTCCTCAACCGTGATCGACAGATCATCCTCGGCAAAACCGGCAACGGCCAGCGTTATCCGATAAGCGTTTTCTGAAGATTGTTCGATATTAAAGGGCGGATAGCCATCATTGCCTGTTTTCGCCGTACGCTCAACGAGGCGCTCAAGCTGGTCAAAGCCCAGAAGGAAAGGGTGTGAACCCAGTGTAAGTTTTGTCATCGACACGTCCTTTACAGAAGCGACAGTGTTTGCAGGTCCCAAAAGCGGCAACCCGGCTATTTGAAATATGGGGACCAAAGGCGAGTGTCGCAAGGGCTTCTCGCACCGCCATCTTCACGCTAGGGTGACCGGCATCCTGAAACCTGTAGCAGCAGCGCCGCCATGAATAACTCGCCCGAGATGACCCATAATGAGGTGCTGCGCGTCAGGCTGGCCGTTCTGCAGCGCGAGCATCGCGATCTGGATCAGGCGATCCGCGCGCTGGAAGAGACGGGAACGGCGGATCGCTTCACCGTCAAGCGGCTGAAAAAGCAAAAACTGGCGTTAAAGGACAAGATCTCGGCCATCGAGGATGAACTGACACCCGACATCATTGCGTGAGGATGCAATCTGGCTATAGTGCGCGCTCTTTCCAAAGGAGAGCACGAATGGCCGAGGTAAAAGTGGGCATCATCATGGGCAGTCAGTCGGACTGGTCCACCATGAAGCAAGCCGCCGAAATTCTGGATGAATTAGGCGTTGACTATGAGGTCAGGATCGTTTCTGCGCATCGCACGCCGGACCGCCTTTGGGACTATGGAAAAACTGCTGCGGAACGCGGATTGAAGGCGATCATCGCCGGCGCCGGTGGCGCGGCGCATCTGCCCGGAATGATGGCATCAAAGACCCGCGTGCCGGTGATCGGCGTTCCGGTTCAGACGCGGGCGCTAAGCGGTGTCGACAGTCTTTATTCCATTGTGCAGATGCCCAAAGGGTATCCGGTGGCCACCATGGCAATCGGAGATGCAGGGGCGGCGAATGCGGGGCTGATGGCCGCCGCCATGCTGGCCAATGATGATCCTGCGCTGGCAGAACGGCTTGATCAATGGCGCGCGGCCCTGTCCGCCTCGATCCCGGATGCGCCTCAGGATGAGTGATTACCTTCCCCTGGGCAGTACGATCGGCATTCTCGGCGGCGGACAGCTGGGCCGGATGCTGTCGGTCGCGGCGGCGCGGCTTGGTTACAGAAGCCATGTTTTCGAACCCGCCAAAGCGCCCCCCGCCGCCCATGTCTCAGACCGTTTGACCACTGCTGACTATGAGGATGACGAGGCGCTGATGCGCTTTGCCGAGCAGGTCGACGTGATTACCTATGAGTTCGAGAATATCCCGTCCCATGCGCTGGACACGCTCGAACGTCTGCGCCCGATACATCCCAACCGCAAGGCGCTGACCACCAGTCAGGACCGGCTGACCGAGAAAGATTTCCTGACAAGCCTGGGCCTCAGGACCGCGCCCTATGCCGTGGTCGGATCGGCCGCTGAAATGGCCGATGCCGTAGCCACGGTGGGAACCCCCGCGATCCTCAAGACGCGGCGCTTTGGCTATGACGGCAAGGGACAGGCGCGGCTGCAGACACCGCAGGACGCAAAGCAGGCACTGGCGGATATGGCGGGCGCTCCGGCACTGCTTGAAGGGTTTGTGTCGTTCAGCCATGAGGTATCGGTCATCGGCGCCCGGTCGCGCGACGGGCAGGTCGTCTGTTACGATCCGGGCGAGAACGTCCATCGAAATGGCATTCTGCATACCACCACGGTTCCCGCAAAACTGAGCGTAGCGCAGCGCACGGATGCGGTCATCCTGACGGGCCGCATTCTGAACGCGCTTGATTACGTCGGTGTCATGGGGGTTGAGCTTTTCGTCACCGCCGGGGGGCTGGTGGTCAACGAGATCGCCCCGCGGGTCCACAACTCGGGCCACTGGACGCAAAACGGCTGTGCGGTCGATCAGTTCGAACAGCATATCCGCGCCATCGCCGGCTGGCCGCTCTCTGATGGTCGGCGTCACAGCGATATCGAGATGCTGAACCTGATCGGCGACGATATAGGGTCTATCGACGAATTCGCGCGCGATCCCGCCGCGGCCATTCATCTCTATGGCAAATCACAGGCGCGGCCCGGCCGGAAAATGGGGCACGTCAACAAGGTGCTTGGCCCCGCATCCTAGCGACCGGCGGCGCGCGAAATACCCGCGCTTGCACCCAGCCCGCGACGGCGGCACATTCGGCGGCATGACACCCCGCCCTACCCGACTGGCCGTGCGCGCCCTGATCCTGAAAGACGACCGTCTGCTGGTGGTCAACGCCTATCCCGGCGGCATCAGTGATCTATGCTGTGCGCCCGGCGGCGGCGTGAACCCGGGCCAATCCCTGCCTGACAACCTGATCCGCGAAATTCACGAGGAAACGGGCCTGAGCATTCAGGTCGGGCGCCCCTGCCTTGTGAACGAGTTTCATGATCCGCAAAGCGGCTTCCATCAGGTCGACATCTATTTTCGCTGCAAATTGATTGGCGGAGAAATCGACGATCTCTGGCGCGATCCCGAAGGCGTGGTCACCGAACGCTACTGGCTGACCCGAAGCGAGCTTGAAGCGCGCCGGTTCAAACCCGACAGCCTTCCGGCAGTGGCCTGGCAGGACCCGGGCGCGCCGGTCTACGACCCACTAGAGCCGATCCTGCGTTAGCCGCGCGCGCGCCCGCCGGGCAAAAGCGATATCAAAACCCCGCCAAGCACCAGAACCGACGCGATCAGGAAGGTCATCGTCAGCGTTTCGCCCAGAAACACCGCACCGCCGGCAAGGGCGATCACCGGCACGGTCAACTGCGCCACAGCAGCGACCGACACCTGAAGCCGGGGCAGGACCGTATACCAAAGCGCATACCCCATCCCCGAGGTGACAATACCCGAAACGCAGGCCAGCAGGACCCCCTGAACCGTCACGCCATCGGGCATCACCCCCCAAAGCAAGAGCCCAAGAGGGGTTGCCATCAGAAAGTTACCCGCCGTCGCACCCAGCGGGTCAACGGTCTTGCGCCCGATCAGCGAATAGACGCCCCAGCCGGCGGCGGCAGCCATCATCAAAAGCGCCCCGGCAATATCAATCGAACCTGCCCCCGAAGGCCAGAGCAGATAGACAAGGCCCAGAAAGGCCACGATCGCACCAAACCAGCGCGAGACCGGCAAAGGCTCGCGCGCGGCGACGGCACCGGCGAACATCGTGACCTGAACCCCTCCGAACAGGATCAGGGCCCCGGCGCCCGCGTCCAGCGTGACATAGGCAAAGGAAAAGCCGATGACATAAAGAGCAAGGCTGCCGGTGCCAACGACCGTCGGGCGCAGGCGGCTTCCCTGCCTGAGCCAAACCATCAGCATCAATGCCACCGCCCCCGACCCCAGCCTGATGGCGCCAAAAGCCGCAGGCCCCATGCCCGGATCAACCAGCGCCAAACGGTTGAGCACCGAATTTGCAGCAAAGGCAATCATCGTCAGGCATGTCAGAAGGATCAGGCGCATTGGCGCAGCTTGCTTTGACCGCTTCGGGATATCAACGGCTTATCGCCCGCGCCACGGCGATGTGATGACGCCCGGCAGGGCCGGAACGTCCCCTCAGAGGCCCTGAAAGGCCGCGGGATAGTCAAGCCGCACCCGCGGCGCCCCGTCGCCCGGACCCGCAACCAGCATATGCGACACAGGATAGGGCGATATAAGGTTTCGGGCGCGCGCGCTGTCAAAACCGCAGCGGCCATAAAACGCCGGATCGCCGAGCACCACGATCATATGATCGCACCCGTGGGTTTTGACAAACCCTGACACCAGAGCGCTTGCATAGCCCTGTCTGCCCGCGCCCGTATCCGTGGCGACCGGGGCAAGACAAAGCCAGCCATTGGGCGCAGACATCCACGACAGCGCCGCGTAAGAGACGACGCGCCCGTCCAGGGTAAGAACCCGCTCGGCGGCCATCGCGCCGCTCTCGCGCAGATCCTCGACCAGCCGCGCTTCGGCAGGGGCCCCGAACGCTCGGGTCAGCAAATCGAAAACATCGGTCGTATCAGAAGCTCTGAGCGCGCGGATAGTGATCATTCCAAGGCCCCCCATCCCCGCTCTATCAGGGACAGAATGCAAAGGCCAAGCGAGAGATCATGAAAAAGGGGGCGCCCCGAAGGACGCCCCCTTAAATCTTTCGCCGGCGGGCGACTTACATCATGCCGCCCATGCCGCCCATGTCGGGCATGCCGCCGCCTGCGGGGCCTGCGCCCTCTTTGGCGGGTTTGTCGGCGATCATCGCTTCGGTCGTGATCAGAAGACCGGCAACCGAGGCTGCGTCCTCAAGCGCGGTCCGCACAACCTTGGCCGGGTCAATAACGCCGAATTTGAACATGTCGCCATATTCTTCGGTCTGTGCGTTAAAGCCAAAGGCAGTGTCATCGCTTTCACGGATCTTGCCGGCAACAACCGACCCGTCAACGCCCGAGTTCTCGGCGATCTGACGCAGCGGTGCCTCGAGCGCGCGGCGCACGATGGCGATACCAGCGTTCTGGTCGCTGTTGGCGCCCTCAAGACCTTGCAGGGATTTCGCACCCTGAACCAGAGCGACACCACCACCAACGATGATGCCTTCCTGAACGGCCGCGCGGGTCGCATTCAGTGCGTCATCAACACGGTCCTTGCGCTCTTTCACTTCAACTTCGGTCATGCCACCAACGCGGATGACGGCAACGCCGCCGGCCAGTTTGGCAACGCGTTCCTGAAGCTTTTCACGGTCGTAGTCCGAAGTGGTCTCTTCGATCTGACCGCGGATCTGAGCAACGCGTGCTTCGATCTCGGCTTTCTCGCCAGCACCGTCAACGATGGTGGTTTCGTCCTTGGTGATCGAAACGCGCTTGGCAGTGCCCAGCATGTCCATGGTGACATTCTCAAGCTTCATGCCCAGATCTTCCGAGATCACCTGACCACCGGTCAGGATTGCGATATCCTGCAGCATGGCCTTGCGGCGATCGCCAAAGCCCGGTGCTTTGACAGCAGCGATCTTAAGACCACCGCGCAGCTTGTTGACCACGAGGGTGGCCAGCGCTTCGCCTTCCACGTCTTCCGCGATGATGAGCAGCGGACGCGAGGACTGAACGACGGATTCAAGGACCGGCAGCATCGCCTGGAGCGAGGACAGCTTCTTCTCGAACAGGAGGATGTAGGGATCTTCCAGATCGGCCTGCATCTTCTCGGCATCGGTCACGAAGTACGGCGAGAGGTAGCCGCGGTCGAACTGCATGCCTTCGACGACTTCGAGCTCGGTCTCGAGGGACTTCGCCTCTTCGACGGTGATGACGCCTTCGTTGCCGACCTTCTGCATGGCTTCGGCAATGTCGGAACCGACCTGCTTGTCGCCGTTGGCGGAGATGGTGCCGACCTGTGCGACTTCTTCCGAGGTCGAGATCTTCTTGGCCTTGGCG
>JASBSV010000078.1 GCA_030148745.1 Paracoccaceae bacterium | reverse complement strand
ACTTAATATTTAACCCCTGCCCGGTGGCGGGGGAGGGAATGAATTTTGCCAACCGATGGAGGTATCGATGTCACATATGGATAAATTGGGCCGCACCCTGGCGCTGGCCGCGCTTTTGGCGGGGATAACGGCGGGGGCCGCTGCGGCGGGTGGTGAGCTGAACAAGATCCGCGCCGCGACCGAGAAATACAAGGATGTGAAGGTGGCGCTGGCCGATGGGTTCATCCCCGATCCTGCCGGCCTGTGCGTTTCGGCCGCGCATGAGGGGTTGCCGGCCGAATGGGGCGCGATGGGGGTTCATTATCTGAACCCTGCGCGCCTTGCGCTCAAGGGCGGCGGCGGGCGTGTTGACGGCAAAAGCCTGAACACCGATTTCACGCGGCCCTCGGTCCTGATCTACGAGCCGCAGGCCGATGGCTCGATGCAGCTGGTGGCGGTTGAAAATCTGGTCTGGATCGCCGCTTGGGAAGCGGCGGGCAACAGCGCCCCGCCCAGCTTTATGGGCAAATCCTGGGACAAGATGGTCGACGATCCGGCGACCGCCGGTGACGAGGCGCATGGTTTTCAGCCCCATTACGATCAGCATGTCTGGCTTTACCGTGACAACCCGGCGGGAATGATGGCGCCCTTCAACCCTGCCGTCAGCTGTCAGTACCACAAAGGCAGCTGAGGCCGCCCAACCCCGATCGCGAAAATGAAAAAGGCCCCGCCCTTGGCCGCGGGGCCTTTACGGCATGTGTTGCCGGTTGCAGGTCGTCGCCTGCGTTACCAATCCCGGGACAGTGACTGCTCGGAGCACAATTTGACCGATGCTGCGGACCAGTTGAGCGGCAGCCATGCCTGATTTGCGCTGTTAGTTTTCGCGCAAATGGCTAACATCATAGTCTATAATTTCGAGATTCCTTGGGGCCGGTATGATGAGCGTGACGGTTCGTGAAGCAACTACAACGGATGCCGGCGCAATGAGCCGAATCCTGACTGAAATCCTGCTTTCTTGGAAAAGCGATAGGCCCAGCACCGTCACGCACGTGCTTGCGCAATACGTCGAACATCCGCATCGTCTTCGATGTTCTGTCGCCGTTAACGAAGATGGGAGGGTTGTGGGTTTTCAGACTTTGAAGATCGCAAGGGAAGGAAATCCTTATGACCTGCCCGATGGGTGGGGGATTATTGGCACGTATGTCGATGCTGAGGCTACCGGTCAGGGTGTTGGTAAGGCCCTCTTTGTTTCCTCTCTGGAGGCTGCCCAAGACGCTGGCTTGGCTGAAATCGACGCAACAATCGGCGATACGAATGTGTCTGGGCTTGCGTACTATGAAGCGCTTGGCTTTCGCACATATCAAAGCAAACCGGGCGCAGTCTGCAAAAAATTCACTTTGAGTTGATTAAAGCCTCTCGAACAGCCATTGGCGCCACAGCAGCGAATTAGCGCTTCGTCTCGCTCCTCAGGCATTCCAAGCAGAAATGCCCTCGCGGATATCTGCGAGGGTGTCTTTGCTTTGGGCAACCGGACGCCCCGCGCGGTTCGTGCGTCCGTGCGGCACATCCGGTTAGCGTTCGCGTGGCTTTTTTAGCCAGCCGCCAGCGCTCAGCCGCGATTGGCGATCAGATCGTCCACCACCGATGGATCGGCCAGTGTCGAGGTGTCGCCAAGCGCGCCATAGTCGTTTTCGGCGATCTTGCGCAGGATCCGGCGCATGATCTTGCCCGAGCGTGTCTTGGGCAGACCCGGCGCCCATTGGATCACATCGGGCGAGGCGATCGGGCCGATTTCCTTGCGCACCCAGTTGCGCAGCTCGGTCTTCAGATCGTCGGTATATTCCTCACCCCCCATCAGGGTGACATAGCAATAGATGCCCTGCCCCTTGATATCATGCGGAAATCCGACCACGGCGGCCTCGGAGACCTTGGGGTGGGCGACAAGGGCGCTTTCTACCTCGGCCGTGCCCATGCGGTGGCCAGAGACGTTGATCACATCATCGACGCGGCCGGTGATCCAGTAATAGCCATCGGCATCGCGGCGGCATCCGTCGCCGGTAAAGTAATAGCCTTTGAAATCGCTGAAATAGGTCGCCACGAAACGATCATGATCGCCGTAGACCGTGCGCATCTGGCCCGGCCAGCTGTCCTTGATGCACAGGACGCCCTCGGCCTCGGTCTGGGTGATCTCGGTGCCCGTGGTGGCGTCAAGGATCACCGGCTGGATACCGAAGAAGGGGAAGGTGCAGCTGCCCGGTTTGGTGGTGGTGGCGCCGGGCAGGGGGGTCAGCAGGTGACCGCCGGTTTCGGTCTGCCACCATGTATCGACGATCGGGCGTGTGCCCTTGCCGACGACCTCATTGTACCAGACCCATGCCTCGGGGTTGATCGGCTCGCCCACCGTGCCCAGAACCTTGATCGCCGACAGATCATGGGTTTCGACGAAATGGTTGCCCTGACCCATCAGCGCGCGGATCGCGGTGGGGGCGGTGTAAAACTGGTTCACCTTGTGCTTTTCGCAGACCGCCCAGAAGCGCCCGGCGTCGGGATAGGTCGGCACGCCCTCGAACATCAGCGTGGTGGCGCCATTGGCCAGCGGGCCATAGACGATATAGCTGTGCCCGGTGACCCAGCCGACATCGGCGGTGCACCAGAAGATATCGCCATCGTGATAGTCGAAGGTGTATTGATGCGTCATCGCGGCAAAGACCAGATAGCCGCCGGTGCTGTGCAAGACCCCCTTGGGTTTGCCGGTCGAGCCTGAGGTATAGAGGATGAAAAGCGGGTCTTCGGCGCTCATTTCCTCGGGCGGGCAATCGGCCGATGCCTTGGCCATCAGGGCCTTATAGGACTGATCGCGCCCCGATTTCATTGCCACATCGCCGCCGGTATGTTCGACCACCAAAGTGGTTACATCGCCGCAAATCTCAAGCGCCTTATCGACATTGGATTTCAGCGCGGTCACCCGGCCGCCGCGCGGCGCCTCATCGGCAGTGACCAGAAGTTTCGCACCGCAGTCGGTGATCCGGCTGGCCAGCGCCTCGGGCGAGAAACCGGCGAAAACCACCGAATGGACGGCCCCGATCCGGGCGCAGGCCAGCATGGCATAGGCCGCCTCGGGGATCATCGGCATGTAAAGCACGACCCGGTCGCCCTTGGTCACGCCCAGCGATTTATAGACATTGGCCAGTTTCGAGACCTGCTCATGCAGTTCGCGATAGCTGATGTGTTTGTCATCGGCCGGATCGTCGCCTTCCCAGATGATCGCGGTCTGATCGGCGCGGCTGGCCAGATGGCGGTCAACGCAGTTGGCACAGACGTTCAGCGTGCCATCCTCATACCATTTGATCGACACATCGGGATGGGCAAAGGTCGTGTTCTTGACTTTGGTATAGGGTTTGATCCAGTCCAGCCGCTTACCCTCATCGCCCCAGAACCCTTCGGGGTCGCGAACCGATCGCGCGTACATCTCGTCGTATTTCGCCTTGTCGGCGTGGGCGTTGGCGGCAAATTCAGCTGAGGGGGGATAGGTTTTGTTGATCATGTCGGTCATTTCCATAGTCTGGTCGGCCCATCAGCCCCGGCCTGTCGGCCGGCCCGAGAGGGGCATTGAAAGTCAGATCGCGAGGTACTCGGCACGCAGCTCATCGTTATTCAGCACATCTTCGGCGGTGCCGTCAAAGGCAACCCGCCCGGTATCAAGGATAACTGCCCGATCGGCCAGATTTAGCGCAGCGATCGCGTTTTGTTCGACGATAACCGTGGTGATGCCCTGTTGCTTGATGATGTTCAGCGTCTTTTCAATCTCTTGCACGATCACCGGGGCCAGCCCCTCATAGGGCTCATCCAGCAGCAGCACCTTGATATCGCGGGCCAGCGCGCGGGCGATGGCCAGCATCTGCTGTTCGCCGCCCGAAAGGGTCACGCCCTCTTGTTTGCGCCGCTCGCCCAGCCGCGGAAACAGGTCGTAAAGCCGGTCGAGCGACCAGCCGATGGGCGGCGCGATCTGCGCCAGTTTCAGGTTTTCCTCGACCGTCAGGCCCGAAATGATGCGCCGGTCCTCGGGCACCAGCCCGACACCGGCCTGAGCGGCCTCATGCGCGGCCATCAGGTGAAGCGGCTGGTGATCCAGCCAGACCTCGCCACGCATCAGCGACGGGGAGTCCAGCCGCGCAAGCGCCCGCAGGGTCGAGGTTTTGCCAGCCCCGTTGCGCCCCAGAAGGGCCAGAATTTCGCCCTCGTGGACACTAAAGCTGATGTCCTGAACGATATAGCTTTCGCCGTAATAAGCCTCGATATTCCAGGCCGAGAAAAAGGCCGGGGCGGTCGCGGCGTGATTGGCGTTTTGTGCAAGTGGCGCGTTCATTGCCGCCTCCTATCCGTGGGCCTGCCCAAGATACGCTTCCTGTACCTTGGGGTGGCCCTTGATTTTTTCGGGGATATCTTCGACCAGCGGCGTGCCCTGTGCCAGAACGGTGATCCGTTCGGCAAGGCTGAACACCACATGCATGTCATGTTCAATGATCGCCATGGTGATGTCGCGTTTGGATTTGATTTCCTTGAGCAGGTCGATGGTGTTGTTGGTATCGGCCCGTGCCATACCGGCGGTCGGCTCGTCCAAAAGAAGCAGTTTGGGTTCCTGCACCAGACACATCGCCATCTCAAGCCGGCGCTTGTCACCGCGCGACAGGGAAGCGGCATGCATGCCGGTCTTGTCCTGCATATTGACATCGGTCAGGATCTGCTCGGCCTTGTCGCGCATGTCGCTCTGGCCACTGATCGAGGTCAGAGCATTCAGCTCGAACGCCCCGTCGCGTTTGGCAAAGCAGGGGATCAGCACGTTTTCCAGAACCGTCAGATCACCAAAGATTTCAGGCGTCTGAAACACCCGGCTGATGCCCATCTGATTGATCTCATGCGGTTTGCGCCCCAGCACCGACTGGCCGTTGAACATGACCGAGCCGGTGTCCGGGATCAGCTTGCCGACCAGACAGTTCAGCAAGGTCGATTTGCCCGCGCCGTTTGGTCCGATGATGGCGTGAACCGAGTTCTCAGCGATGCTGAGGTTGACGTTTCCCAGCGCCTGAAGGCCGCCGAAGCGTTTGCCCACGCCTTTGACTTCAAGGATACCCATTGCCGTTCTCCCTATTCGGCCGGTGTGGTCTGGCTGCTGGCCGCGTCACCCGCCGCCGGCTTGCGCCGAAAAAGCTGGCCGATCCGCTGGCCCCCTTCGACAAGACCGCCGGGCAGGAAAATCACGATTGCCATGAACATCAGGCCCATCGACAGGCTCCAGCCTTCGCCAAAGAAAGGGGCCACGATGGTGACGACGAAATCCTGAAGCCCCTGCGGCAGGAATGAGAACCAGTCATGCAGGATGTTTTCGTTGATCTTCGAAAAGATGTTCTCGAAATATTTGATGAAGCCCGCGCCAAGGATCGGCCCGATCAGCGTGCCGGCCCCGCCAAGGATGGTCATGATCACCACCTCGCCGCTGGCGGTCCATTGCATCCGCTCGGCCCCCGCAAGCGGATCCATCGAGGCCAGAAGCCCCCCCGCCAGCCCGGCATACATGCCCGAGATCACGAAAGCGGCAAGCGTATAGGGCCGTGTGTGGATGCCGGTATAGTTCAGCCGCTGCTGGTTCGATTTTACCGCCCGCAGCATCAGGCCAAAGGGCGAGCGGAAGATGCGGATCGCGATATAAAAGGCCAGCAGCAGAAAGAAGGCGGCAAGGTAATAGCCGGTGTTGAAGGTAAAGAGCCATCCGCCCAGCTCAAGCTGTACGCTTTGGCGCATCTCGAGCCCGGGCAACAGGTTGGTCACGGGGATCGAGCCGTCGGCGGTCGCCTGCTGGCCCAGAATGCGCGGATCGCTCAGCGTCAGCTGAAGCCCGGTCTCCCCATTGGTGATCGGGGTCAGAACCGAATAGGCCATGTTGAACGACATCTGCGCAAAGGCCAGCGTCAGGATCGAGAAATAGATGCCTGACCGGCGCAGGCTGATATAGCCGATCAAAAGCGCGAAAAGCCCCGAAATGACGATGCTGAAGGCAATCGCGGGAAGAACGTTCATCCCCAGAAGCTTGAAGATCCAGACCGCCGAATAACTGCCGACCCCCAAAAAGGCGGCATGGCCGAACGACAGATATCCGGTCAGCCCGAACAGCAGGTTAAAGCCGACCGCGAAAATCCCGTAGATCACGAAGCGCTGCATCAGGTCGGGATACCCGGCGTTAAACTGCGCCAGCGCGCTGGCTTCGGGGAAAGGGTTCAGGATGAAGGGCGCCAGAAGGGCCAGAAGGGTGACGACCAGCAAAAGCGTGGTATCTTTCTTGTCCAGTCCAAACATTGATTATTCCTCCATCACGCCCTTGCGTCCCAACAGGCCGCGCGGCCGGGTCAGCAAGATGATGATTGCGACAAGATAGATGATGATCTGGTCGATGCCCGGGATGATCGCCTTGATCTCGTTCAGCGAGGCATAGCTTTCCAGAATGCCCAGCATGAAACCGGCTAGCACCGCACCGGGCAGCGACCCCATGCCGCCAACCACGACGACGACGAAACTGAGCACCAGAAAATCCATTCCCATGTGAAAGTTCGGACTGTTGATCGGGGCATACATGACCCCGGCCAGACCCGCGACAGCCGCCGCAATGCCGAACATGATGGTAAAGCGTTTGTTGATGTTGATGCCCAAAAGGCCGACGGTTTCGCGGTCGGCCATGCCGGCGCGCACGACCATGCCAAAGGTGGTAAAGCGCAGAAAGCTGAAAACCCCGCCGATCACCACGATGGAGAACAGGAAATAGATCAGCCGCCAGTAGGGATAGACGATCTGATTGGGGTCAAAGCCGATCAGAACGCCGAAATCGATCGCCCCGGCAAAAGCGGCGGGCGCGGGCGTGGGCACCGGGTTGGCGCCGTAGAAATATTTGACAACCTCCTGCAGCACGATTGCCAGACCAAAGGTCACAAGGATCTGATCGGCATGCGGGCGGTGATAGAAATGCCGGATCAGCACACGTTCCATCAGAAAGCCGATGGCGATCATCACCGGTATGGCAAAAAGGATCGCAAGAGGCACCGACCAGTCGATGATGCCTGCCCCGATCTCGGGGCCGAAAAACTTTTCGACATAAGGGGTTTTGATCTTGGCCGGATTGCCCAGAAAATCGGTCTTGTTTGGGTCCAGGGTGATGACACTCAGCGTCAGGATCCGCTGCACCGTGACGGCGCAGAAAGCGCCGATCATGAACAGCGCGCCATGGGCAAAGTTCACCACGCCCAGCGTGCCGAAAATCAATGTCAGGCCCAGGGCGATCAGGGCATAGGCGCTGCCCTTGTCCAGCCCGTTGAGCGTTTGCAGAATTATCGCGTCCATAATGTCCCCAGATCAACCCGCGGGTTTCAGTTCGGCAAAAATAGAAGGCTTGTCGAGTGATACCAAAACCGGCCGCGCAGAGCCTGCGCAGCCGGCCTTGTTTGGTTCAGATCAGGCGCCCGAGTTGCACTGACCAAGGTTGCCGCCGGCAAAGAACTTGTTGTCCGGCTTGTACATGACCTTTTCGACCGGGGTCACTTCGGCAACGTTCAGCAGGTCATACTCGTTTTCAGGGGTCTCGTTACCCTGAACGACCAGAACGTCCTTGAAGCACTGGTGGTCATCGGCGCGGTAAAGCGTCGGACCATTGCCCAGACCGTCGAACTTGAAACCCTCGAGCGCGGGAACGATGGCGCAGGGGTTGAAGCTTCCGGCGCGCTGTGCGGCATCGGCATAAAGCAGCGTCTGCACATAGCAGGTCTGAGCGGCCTGGCTTGGCGGGAAGCCGTATTTGGTGCCGAAGGATTTCACGAAAGCCTTGGTGCCTTCATCCTGCAGCTTCCAGTTCCAGTTGGATGAACCAAGAATGCCCTTGATGTTGGCGCCCGCACCCTTTGCCATAAGCTCGGAGATCAGCGGCACGACAACTTCGAACTGCTTGCCGTTGACCATCTTGTCGCGCATGCCGAACTGAACGGCGTTGGTCAGCGAGTTGACCATGTTGCCGCCATAGTGGTTCAGGATCAGAACATCCGCGCCCGAACTCAGCACCGGCGCCAGATAGGACGAGAAATCGGTCGAAGCCAGTGGTGTCTTGACGTCCGCAACCATGCTCCAGCCTTCTTTTTCCATGAATTCCTTCATAGAAGCGGCCTGCGTCCAGCCCCAGGTATAGTCGGCCGTCAGCATATAGAACTTGCGGTCCTTGCCGTATTTGTTGGCCAGCACGGGGGCAAGGGCAGCGGCAGACATATAGGCGTCAAAGAAGTGGCGGAAGCCGTTGGCCTTCTTGTCTTTGCCGGTTGTGTCGTTGGAGTGGGTGAGGCCAGCCATGAAGATGACGCCGGCTTCCTGACACAGGCCCTGAACGGCCACGGCCACGCCCGAGGACGAACCGCCGGTGATCATGATCGCGCCGTCTTTTTCGATCATCGACTTGGCGCTGGCGCGCGCGGCGTCCGATTTGGTCTGGGTGTCGCCGGTCACGAACTCGACCTTCTTGCCCAGAATGCCGGTGCCATCCAAAGCCTTGGACGAGAAGGTGTTCAGCATACCGCCGTCGCCCTGGCCATTCAGATGCTCGACCGCAAGCTTATAGGCGCGAAGCTCATCTGCGCCCTCGTCGGCATAGGGGCCTGACTGGGGCACGTTAAAGCCCAGTGTGACGGTCTTGCCCTGCGGCGCATTGGTGAAACCTGAGTGGCTGGCGGCCCATGTGGCGCCATCGAAGATAGTCGGCAGCGCAAGGCCAGCACCGGCAACCGCGCCGGTCTTAAGCAGCCCGCGGCGCGTAAGATTGGATTTAGACATCGAAGTCCTCCCGTTTGAAATTTGCGGCCGCCGTTTCCTCCCACGGCCACTGCACCTGTTTTTACAAGGTGCGCCTATTATCGCTGAGGTTTCGAAAATTTCGCAACAAATAGCTTTATAGAAACAGTTTTTTTGTAAAAGATTAGACAATGCAGTGCAGAATATTGTAAATATATTTGCGTGCACCTGCAGAAATCCAGTGAATTCAGAGCGGCTAGAGTGGCAAAAACAACCCTGACGGGCACCCGTATCCGAAGCGAAAGGCAGCGTCTGGGCCTTAAACAGACCGAACTGGCCGCGCGGGCGGGGATTTCGGCCTCCTATCTCAATCTGATCGAGCATAACCGCCGCAGAATCGGCGGCAAGCTGGTGCTGGATCTGTCGCGCGCTCTGGGGGTCGAGCCGGCGGCGCTGACCGAAGGGGCGCAGGCGCCGCTTTTGGAAAGCCTGCACGCCGCCGCCGCCGATCATCCCGAGGTGCCCGCCGAAACCGCAAGGATTGAGGATTTCGCAGGCCGGTTTCCCGGCTGGGCGGCGCTGCTGGCGGCGCGTTCGGCGCGGGTGGCGCGGCTTGAGCGGCGGGTCGAGACACTGACCGACCGGCTTACCCATGATCCGTTCCTGTCCTCGGCGCTGCATGATGTGCTGTCGACGGTGACGGCGATCCGCTCGGCGGCGGCGATTTTGGCAGATACCGAGGATATCGACCCTGAGTGGCAGGCGCGGTTTCTGCGCAATATCCGCGATGATGCGCATCGGCTGGGCGATGGCGCTTCGGCGCTGGTGCGTCATCTCGATCAAAGCGGTGAGCGTCCGGCCGCTGCCGGCACCCCGCAGGAAGAGCTGGAGCAATTGCTTGAGGTGTCGGATTTTCATCTGCCCGCGCTGGAAGGGCCCTTGCCGCAGGACCCCGCCGCACTGGCCGCGGCGGCGCCGGGGCTGACATCGCCTGCCGCGCGCTCGCTGGCGCGGGCGCATTTCGACCGCTACCGCAGCGACGCCGCCGCGCTTGCCGCCGGGGCCTTTGGCCGGGCGCTGGCGCAATCGGGGTTCGATCCGTTGCGCGTGGCGCGGCTTTTTGATGTGCCGCTGGCAATGGTGCTGCGGCGCTGGGCCGCGCTGGCCGGCCCGCAGGGCGGCCCTCGCCCGGGGCTGGTGCGCGCCGACGGCTCGGGCACATTGATCTTTCGTCAGCCGACGCAGGGCTTTGCCCTGCCCAGATTTGGCGCGGTCTGCCCGCTCTGGCCGCTGTTCGAGGCGCTGACCCATCCCAATGTGCCGGTGCGCAGGCTGGTCGAGTTGGGCGAGGGGGCGCCGCAGCGGTTTTTGACTTATGCGATTTCCTCGGCCACGCGGCCGTCGGGGTTTGACGGGCCGCTGGTGCATGAGGCGACGATGCTGATCCTGCCCGAGGGGCTGGTGCCGTTTCCGGGCGGTGACGCCCTGCCGATCGGCAGCGGCTGCCGGATCTGCCCGCATGAGGCTTGCGTTGCGCGGCGCGAGCCGTCGCTTTTGAGTGCCGCTGATTAGCCTCGCGGCGGGCAGATTCACGCAGCGGCTTTGACAGTGCTTTTGACAGTGCCGCCGTTTATGGCAATAGTTTGCGCAAAACGCGGAAAAGCGTGCTGAACATCAGGGAGGGGACTGGATGGGCAAGCGCGTCCTTTTGATCGAGGATGAACCGAATATCATCGAGGCGATCCGCTTTATCCTGTCGCGTGACGGGTGGAGCGTGCTGACCCATGCCGATGGCAGCACCGCCTTTGACGCGGTCTGTGCGCAGGTGCCCGATGTGATCATCCTTGATGCGATGCTGCCCAACCGGTCGGGGTTCGAGATCCTTCGCGATATCCGCGCGCGGGACGAAACCCGCGAAATTCCGGTGATGATGCTGACCGCGCGCGGCCAGCAGAAGGACCGCGACATGGCCGAACGCTATGGCGCCAACCGCTTCATGACCAAGCCGTTTTCAAATGCCGAGGTGCTGGATGTGATGCGCCAGCTGGCGCCGTCATGAACGATCCCAACCTGCCCACTTTTCTGGCGCGCGAAAGCTATCGCAACCGGCGCGTGGCCGATGCGGCGCGGTTCCTGCCGCTCGCGGGGCTGATCTTTTTTATGCTGCCGCTTTTATGGACCGGGCCAAACTCGGGCGACGGATCAACCGGCCGCGCGGGAATTTATCTGTTCGTGGTCTGGTTCTTGCTGATCGCGGTGGCCTTTGCCATGGCGCCGCGTCTGCGCCGCCTGAACGAGCAGGAGGCCGAAGAGCAGCAGCAGGGCACCGATGGTTCCCTTTGACATCCTTGTCATCGTCTGTGTCGGCTATGTGGTGCTGTTGTTTCTGGTGGCCTTTGCCGCCGAACAGCGCGCCCGCGTCGGGCGGCTGGGCTGGCTGCGCTCGCCCATGGTTTATACGCTGTCGCTGTCGATCTATGCCACCGCATGGACGTTTTACGGCGCGGTCGGCTATGCCGCGCGCTCGGGGCTGGAGTTTGCGACGATCTATCTGGGCCCGACGCTTGTCATGGTCGGCTGGTGGTGGGTGGTGCGCAAGCTGGTGCGCATTGGCCGGGCGCAGCGGATCACCTCGATCGCCGATCTGATCTCGTCGCGCTATGGCAAATCCAATGCGCTGGGGGTGATCGTCACGCTGATGGCGGTGATCGGCACCACGCCCTATATCGCGCTTCAGCTTCAGTCGGTCACCGCGTCATTCGCGGTCTTTGCCTCTGAGCGTCCCCCCGGCGCGGCCTTTGAGGATATGAACTCGACCGCGATCTGGGTGGCCATCGGTCTGGCGCTTTTCACCATCCTTTTCGGTACCCGCAACCTTGATGCGAACGAAAGGCACCACGGCGTTGTCACCGCCATCGCGGTCGAGGCGGTGGTCAAGCTGATCGCGCTGGTTTCGGTGGGCATTTTCGTCGTTTGGGGCGTCGCCGGCGGGCTGAGCGATACTTTGGCGCGCATCGATGCCTCGCCGGTGTCGACATGGCAGGTCAACGGCGGGCGCTGGGCGGGGCTGACGTTTTTGTCGGCGGCGGCCTTTCTGACGCTGCCGCGGATGTTTCAGGTTCTGGTGGTCGAAAACGCGGACGAGCGGCATCTGGCCGTCGCCTCATGGGCGTTTCCGCTTTACCTGTTTTTGATGAGCCTTTTCGTCGTGCCGATCGCGGTGATGGGGCTGGGCGAATTGCCGGCAGGATCGAACCCCGATCTTTTCGTTCTGACCCTGCCGCTTGAGTTCAACCGCGAGGGGCTGGCCCTTTTGGCGTTTCTGGGCGGGTTTTCCTCGGCCACATCGATGGTGATCGTGGCGGCGATTGCGCTTTCGACCATGGTGTCGAACCATATCGTGATGCCGATCTGGCTGAACGCGGTGCGCCCGGGGGCCAGCGTTTCGGGCGATGTGCGCAATGTCGTGATCCTGTCGCGGCGCGTCTCGATCGCGGTAATTCTGGCGCTGGGCTATCTTTATTTCCGCTTCTCGGGGGGCGGGGCGGCTTTGGCGGTTATCGGGCTGGTGTCCTTTACCGGGGTGGCGCAGGTTTTGCCGGCGCTTCTGGGCGGTATCTTCTGGCGCGGGGCCACAGGCGTCGGGGCAGCGGCGGGGCTGATCACCGGGTTTCTGGTCTGGGCCTATACGCTGTTTCTGCCCAGTCTGGGCGAGGGGGCGTTTTTATCGGCCGACCTGATGCGAAACGGGCCTTTCGGCCTTTTGTGGCTGCGCCCGCAGGCGCTGTTCGGCTTTACCGGGCTGGACCCGGTGATCCATGCCGTGTTCTGGAGCATGGTGCTGAACAGTTTCAGCTTTGTGATCGGCTCACTGTTGAGCTTTCCCACCCCGATGGAGCGGCTTCAGGGCGCGCAGTTCGTCAATGTGTTTCAGCTTTTCAGCAGCCCGCGCAGCTGGACCCGCGGGGCGGTCGAGGCCGAGGATCTTCTGGTCATGGCGCAGCGGATCATCGGCGCCCGGCAGGCGCAGGGCCTGTTTCAGGCTGCCGCGCAGGCGCAGGGCAAGGTCGGTTATCTGCCCGATGTGACGCCCGAGTTCATTCACGAGCTTGAGCGCGAGTTGTCCGGTTCGGTCGGCGCGGCGACCGCCCATGCGATGATCAGCCAGATCGTCGGCGGCGCTTCGGTTTCGGTACAGGATCTGATGGCGGTGGCCGATGAAACTGCGCAGATGATGGAATATTCCAGCCAGCTTGAGGCGAAATCGGGCGAGCTGGAACGCACGGCGCGCAAGCTGCGCGATGCCAATGAAAAGCTGACCGAGCTTTCGGTGCAAAAGGATGCGTTCCTGAGCCAGATCAGTCATGAGCTGCGCACGCCCATGACCTCGATCCGGGCGTTTTCCGAGATCCTGCGCGACGGCGCGGGGATGAGCCAGGCCGAGCGGCGCAAATATTCCTCGATCATCCATGATGAGGCGATCCGCCTGACCCGGCTGCTGGACGATCTTCTGGATCTCAGCGTTCTGGAGAACGGTCAGGTGCAGCTGAATATGCAGCGCGGCAACCTGCATGAGGTGATCGAACGCGCGGTTGCGGCGACGATATCGGCAGGACATGCGCCCAAGGGGGTCAAACCGCTGGAAATTCGCCGCGATCCGGCCTCGGAGCGGCGCGCGCTGATGACCGACACCGACCGTCTGGCGCAGGTTTTCATCAATCTGATCGTCAATGTGCAGAAATATTGTGATGCCGCCGATCCGACGCTGACGATCAGCGTGCGGGCCGGCGAGGCGGATATCACGGTCGATTTCGTCGATAATGGCGCGGGGATTCCCAAGAAAAGCCAGAGCCTGATTTTCGAGAAATTTTCGCGCCTGTCCGATCAGGCCGCGGCGGGCGGGGCGGGGCTTGGCCTTGCGATCTGCCGCGAGATCATGACCAATCTGGGCGGCTCGATCTCTTATCTTCCGGGGCAGGGCGGGGCGGCGTTTCGGGTGACCCTGCCCGATCCTGCGGGGGCGGGCGGATAAATCCTTTGGTAACGTGAAGCTGCGACAAAGGGGAAAAGAGAGCCCCGGACGCAACCAAGATGAGCGACAGTCAGGACCGATCAGTGCTTCGGCGCAAACTGCAATCGGGCAAGTCACAAACGGTGATTACCTCGATGTCGCCGGAAAAGGCGCTGCGCATTGCGATCCCCAAGGCGGGGATGGTGGCCAACCGGCTGCAGCTGAATGTCACCGGGGTGAAGGCCGACCGCCTTGCGCTGGACCCGGTGCTTCAGGCGATACCGCCTCAGGGGCTTTATCTGCGGCTTGACGGGCCTAACGCGGCCAATGGTTTTGCCATTCTCGACATGGCCTTTCTGGAAGCGATTGTTGAAATGCAGACAACCGGGCGCGTCTCGTCGGGCGAGGTGTCAACGCGGCTTCCCACCAAAACCGATGCCGTCATATCGGAAGATCTGATTAACAATTGTCTCAAAACATTTGCGATGGCGCTGGATGGGTTGCCCGACTGGCGCTGGGCGCATGGCTATGGGGTAAGCGCCCATCTGGACGGCCCGCGCGCATTGGGTCTGTTGCTGGAGGATGTGACCTTTCGTATGTTCACGATTGCTCTGGAAATTGCCGGGGGCGCGAAATCGGGGCAGTTGATTTTTGGCGTGCCGTCGGAAGGGCGCGATCCGGCATCGGGCAAGACGACAATCAGCGAGCAGGACGCGGAATGGGCGCGCAAAATGCATTCCTCGGTCGGTCAGGCGCAGGCCAGTCTGCATGTGGTTCTGCATCGTCAGATCCTGCCGCTTGCGGGCACGGGCAAGCTGCGTGTGGGGGAAATGCTGATGCTGCCCCTCGGGGCGCTGAACGAAGTGCGTATCGAAACCAGCGGGGGCGATTGCGCCGCGATTGGCCGTCTTGGGCAATTTCGCGGATTTCGGGCGATTAAACTGACCGGCGCAGAGGATGCCGCAAATGGCGATGCGGCAGGCGCGGCGCCGCTGGCCGCTGCCGGCGATACCGCCGGGGCCGTCGCCCTGCCGTCGCCCGCCGCGCCCGCCGCGCCGGGGGCGCAGGCGGAGCCGGAGGCAGAGCTGCCGCAGATGCCCGATCTGGCGCAAAGCGCGGGGCAGGGTGATCAGCCCGATCTGCCCGAACTGCCGCAGATGCCCGAATTGGCGCAGGCCGAAGAGCCGGGTGATCTGCCCGGGTTGCCGCAGATGCCCGAGTTGCCGGAAATGCCTGAACTGCCAGCGTCGTCCGGGCTGCCTGAGCTGCCCGAGTTGCCGGAGTTGCCCGAAATGCCGGATATGCCGGAGTTGCCGAAACTGCCCTAGCGATCAGGCGCCGGCGGCGAAATGGGCAAGCTGATCGCGCAGCCCGCTCAGGTCATAGCCCGCGCTGGCGGTAGCGCGGATAATCTCCTCCACCGGAAGCTCGCCGGCCTGAGAAAACGACCAGAGGATCGAACTGCGGGTGCCCGAGGCGCAATAGGCCAGAACCGGCCCTGGGGCGCCGGCAATCGCGGCGCGCTGATCTTCGATCGCCTGCGGCCCAAGGGTTTGGTGGGTCACCGGCAGAAAGTGGAATGTCAGCCCCGCCGCCTCGGCCGCGCGGGCGATCTCGGCGCTCTGGCGTTGCGGCGGAACCTCGCTGTCGGGCCGGTTGCAGATCACCGTTGTGAAACCGGCGGCCACGAGGTGCTCGATATCGTCAGCCCCGATCTGGGGTGAGACGGCATGGCGGGGGCTGAGGGGGCGGATGTCCATGTCTTTTGCTAACCCGGCGCGCCGGCAAGGTCCAGCGCCGGCGCCGGTATATTGCCCGCTCAGATCTTTTGCTGGGTGTATTTGCGCAGCTCATCGCGCGCCACCTGCCGGCGGTGCACCGCGTCGGGCCCATCGGCCAGCCGCAGGGTTCTCAGATGCGTCCAGGACCGGGCCAGCGATGTGTCCTGACTGATCCCCTGAGCGCCGAACATCTGGATCGCCTGATCGGTGACCTTCAGCGCCACGGCGGGCGCGACGACCTTGATCTGGCTGATCCATGGCGCGGCGGCGCGGGCATCGCCCTGATCCATCATCCATGCCGCCTTGAGGCACAAAAGCCGGGCTTGCTCGATCTCCATCCGCGCCTCGGCGATATAGTCGAAATTCGCGCCAAGCTGGGCCAGCGGCTTGCCAAAGGCCTGCCGGTCAAGCGCGCGGCGGCACATCATCTCAAGCGCCTGTTCGGCCTGACCGATCGCTCGCATACAGTGGTGAATACGCCCCGGCCCAAGCCGGCCCTGTGCAATCTCGAACCCGCGCCCTTCGCCCAGCAGAATGTTTTCCGCCGGCACCCGCACATCGGTAAAGCGCAGATGCATATGCCCGTGCGGCGCATCATCCGCGCCATAGACCTGCATCGGGCGGATCTTTTCGATGCCCGCGCTGCCTGCGGGCACGACGATCATCGAATGGCGGTTGTGCTTTGGCCCGTCTTCGGCCGTGCGCACCATGACGATATAGACCGCGCAGCGCGGATCGCCCGCCCCCGTGGCCCACCATTTTTCGCCGTTCAGAACATAATCACCGCCATCACGCTTGCAGGACATGGCGATATTGGTGGCATCCGACGAGGCCACATCCGGTTCGGTCATCAGATAGGCCGAGCGGATCTGCCCCTCCAGCAGCGGCTTCAGCCAGCGCTCTTTCATCGCGGCCGATCCATAGCGCTCGAACACTTCCATGTTTCCGGTGTCGGGGGCCGAGCAGTTGAACACCTCGGCCGCCAGATGCGATTTGCCCATTTCTTCGGCCAGATAGGCGTATTCGACGGTACTTAGCCCCAGGCCATTGCTGCTGTCGGTCAGGAAAAAGTTCCACAGCCCCTCGGCCCTTGCGCGGGCCTTGAGCCCTTCAAGGATCTCGCTTTGCCGCGGCGTGAACTGCCAGCGGTCGCCAACGGGCACCTGATCCATATATTCATGATCCAGCGGCATGATCTCATCGCGGACCATCCGGCGCACGGCGGCATGAATGGGGATCAGGCGATCGGTCATTCCAAGAGCCATATTCGACATAGCGGTCATCCTTTTTTCTGACGCGACACAAGCAGGCGCGGGCGGCAAGGTCAATCGGGAGGTTGCGTTTGAGAGGCGGGTGCTTACAACTTGGTTCATGATCAAGGGTTTGGATATCGCGCTGGAGGCGCTGGGCAAGGATCTTGCCGGGCGGATCGAAGGCTTTGGCCGCCTGCAGGCGGTGGAGAAGTTCGGAACCGGCCAGTCGAACCCGACGTATCGTTTGCGCACGGATCGCGGGCAATTCGTTCTGCGCGCCAAACCGCCCGGCGAGCTTCTGGCCTCGGCCCATATGGTCGAGCGCGAGTATCGCGTGATGCAGGCGCTGGCCGGCAGCGCCGTAGCGGTGCCGCCGATGTATTGCATGGTCGATGCCGCAGACAGCCCCGTTGGCCGCAGCTTTTTCGTGATGGGTTATCTGGAGGGGCGGATCTTCTGGGACCCCGCCCTGCCAGAGAGCAGCCCGCAGGAGCGCGGGGCGATCTATGACGCGATGAACCGGACCTTGGCCGATCTGCATCAGATCGATCCGGCGGCGGTAGGGCTGGCCGATTTTGGCAAGCCGGGCAATTATTTCGCCCGTCAGTCAAGCCGCTGGGCCGGGCAGTATCAGGCCTCGGCGCTGGCGCCCGATGCCAATATGCTGTGGCTGATCGACTGGCTTGCCGACAACCTGCCCGATGACGATGGCGAGATCGCGCTGGTGCATGGCGATTTCCGCCTCGACAACATGATGTTTGCGCCGGGTCGCGCTGAAATCATTGCACTTCTGGATTGGGAGCTTTCGACGCTGGGCCATCCTTTGGCCGATCTGGCCTATCAGTGCATGCAGTGGCGCCTGCCGTATGATGGCGGGATGCGCGGGCTGGGCGGGCTGGACCGGGCGGCGCTGGGCCTGCCGGGCGAGGCGGAATATGTCGCCGCTTATGCTCAGCGGCGGGGGCTGCAAGGGATTGATAACTGGCCGTTTTACCTTGTGTTCAGCTTTTTCAGGCTGGCCGCAATTCTGGAAGGCGTGGTAAGACGGGCGCATGATGGCAATGCATCCAACCCGCAAACGGCGCGGAGCTATGCCAAGGCCATTCCCGTGCTGGCGCAGATGGCCACCGATATTGCGCGAAAGGGGGCGTGATGGGTGAGACGGTTTCTTTTGATGTCGCCGATGGTATCGCGCTGATCACGCTGGACAATCCGCCGGTCAATGCACTGGGTGCGGCAATGCGTCAGGGGCTTGAACGGGCGATGCGCGCGGCCACGGCCCATCCCGCGGCGCAGGCGGTGGTGATTATCGGCGCCGGGCGCGGGTTTTCGGCAGGCGCCGATATTGCCGAATTTGGCCAGCCCGCTCAGGCCCCGGCGCTTCCCGATCTTTGCAACCTGATCGAAGCCTGCCCCAAACCGGTGATCGCGGCGATCCACGGCGTGGCGCTGGGCGGGGGGTATGAGCTTGCACTGGCGGCGCATTACCGGGTGGCGCATGTGGCGGCGCGGATCGGTCTGCCCGAGGTGACGCTGGGGATCATTCCCGGCGCTGGCGGCACCCAGCGCACGCCGCGCCTTGCCGGGCCGGTGGTGGCGCTTGAACTGATGACAAAGGGTCTGCCGCTGCCGGCGCGCCGGGCGGCCGATCTGGGGCTGCTGGACCATCTGGTGGGCAGCGCCGAAGGTGAGGGCGACAGCGCCGGACAGGGGGAGGCCGACGCGCTGCGCGCCGGCGCCATCGCCTATGCAAAAGATCTGCTGGCCAAGGGCAGGGGCCCAAGGCCGACGCGCCAGATCACCGGCCGGATGGGCGATGTTCTGGCCTATGAAACGGCGGTTGAGCGGTTTCGCGAACGTGCCCGCGGCAACCCGTCGCCGGCGCCGGGCAAAATCGCCGATTGTGTCGAGGCGGCGCTGTTGCTGCCGCCCGATGCGGCCATGAGTTTTGAGCGTACCGCCTTTGAAGACTGCCTTGCCTCGCCCGCCTCGGCGGGGCTGCGCCATGCTTTCATGGCCGAGAGGCGGGCCGCGAAATTTCCCGGTCTTGCCGGCATCACCCCGCGCCCGGTGCAAACCATCGGCATCGCCGGCGGCGGCATGATGGGCGCCGGCATCGCCGTGGCCTGTCTGGATGCCGGTTTCAAGGTGACGGTATCTGAGGTGAATGCGCTTGAGATGGGGCATGCCGAAGATCGTATCGTGGCGATCTATGGCCGGGCGCTGTCGCGCGGCAAGCTGGATGAGGCGGCGCTGACGGGCCGGCTGTCGCGGCTGACGATGTGCGATTCGCTGAGCCCGCTGGTCGATTCCGATCTGGTGATCGAGGCGATATCCGAAGACATGACCGCCAAATCCGATCTGTTCGCGATACTGGGCGAGGCGGTGCGCCCCGGCGCGATCCTTGCCACCAATACCTCTTATCTGGACGTCAACGCATTGGCGCGGCAATCGGGGCGGCTGGCCGATGTGATCGGGCTGCATTTCTTTTCGCCCGCCCACCGCCAGCGCCTGCTTGAGGTGGTGGTCGCCGATCACAGCGCCCCCGAAGTGGTCGCCAGCGCCGTGGCGCTGGCCCGCAAGCTGGGCAAGATCCCGATCCGCTCGGGCGTCAGTGACGGGTTTATCGCCAACCGGGTGCTGAGCGCCTATCGCACCGCAGCCGATCATCTGCTGGAAGAGGGGGCAACACCCTATCAGATCGATGCGGCAATGCGCGATTTCGGCTTTGCGATGGGCCCCTATCAGGTGCTGGATATGGTCGGGCTGGATATCTCTTGGGCGCGGCGCAAGCGGCTGGAGGCAAGCCGCGATCCCGCCGAACGCTATGTCGCGATCGGCGATCTGATGTGCCGGGCCGGGCGGCTGGGCCAGAAGGCGGGGCGGGGATATTACCGCTATACCCGCTCGGCCCCGCGGGGGGTCGAAGACCCCGCCTTGCTGGCACTGATCGAAAGCTATCGCGCCGAGCATGGCATCACCGCGCGGCACGTCACGGGCGATGAGATTTCGCGCCGCTGCCTTCTGGCAATGATCGCCGAGGGCGCACGCCTTCTGGACGAGGGCGTAGCGCAGCGGCCATCGGATATCGATGTGGCGATGCTGCATGGGTTCGGCTTTCCGCGCTGGCGCGGCGGGCCGATGAAACAGGCCGATCTTCAGGGCCTGTTGCAGGTGCATAACGCGCTGGTGAAACTGACGCCCGAGGCGCCGTTTTTGTGGCAGCCTTCGCCGATCCTCAAAGAGCTGATCAAGAATGGCGAGCGGTTTGACACGCTGAACGGCTAGAGCGTCAGATCGGGCTGGCCGGTCATGTGCCTGAGCCGGGCAAAAAGGTCATTTCCCATCTGCAGCGCGATATGGACGATATCGATCGGCACCCAGTTTTCGGCGATCCTGTCGCCGTCGAAATGATAGAAATCCATCACCCGCATGTCGATCCTGCGCCCCGTCGGGGTCATCCCCAGAAAGGTGCCGTGATGCGTGGCGGTGACCGAAGGCCAGCCGCCGGTCACGGCATAGGCGCCATCGCTGATGCGGATGAAATGACCGGCCCCGGCGCGGTCGGGAAAGGCGCGCAGAAAGGGGATCTGATGATGGGCGCGAAACCCGGATAGACCGCGCGTTGCGCCGATACCGCAGGGGCCGTACCACATGAAATCCTCGGTCCAGTATTCCGCATGAGGCATCGACGACAAATCCTTGCCATCAAATGATAAAAGCGCCGCATGCATGGCCAGAACCCGGTCCAGCGCCTCGGTGCCTGTCGCCGTGGCGGCAGCGCGCAGACCATCGCAGCTTGCCGGCGCGGGCCAAAGCCCCTGCGCCCCGAGCGAGGGCGGAAGGGGCCAGACGCCGGCCTGATGCATCAGATCGGGAAAATCCCACAAGATCCAGCTTTCGATGATTTTATCGCCCTCAAGGCAATGCACCTCGCCAAAGCGAAGCTGGGCGGCGCCATGGGTTGCCGGTATGCCCAGAAAGGGCTTTTGGAAAGTGCCCATGTAATGGCCCATCGTGGCCACCAGCGCCGGGCGGCGGGGCGCGGTCAGGCGCGCATCGGGCTGGTTGTCGCCGCCGACAAGGATCTGCGGGCGTCGCTCAAGATCGGGAAGGGCATTGCGAAGCTGTTGCCATACCTTGCCGATGGCCTGCGGGCCGCGCTGCTCGTTAAAGGGGTGGGGGCCGTGCCAGATGGCATCTGGGTGATAGATCTCGCTTGCCTCTGCGCCCGCAGCCAGCCGCGCAAGAAGCTCATCCGTTTTCTGTTTCATCTGGCCATTCCCTTATCCGTACCGGGCCCCGGGACGGCGGGGCGCGGGCGCTCATGCATTCCTATGCAAAAAATATTGCACAAGAGCCCCGGACATGTCTAGGTGCAACCGTGGCAACAGGAGATACCCGATGCAAGGTGCACGACCCCGGCAGGCCGAACTGACCCGCGACACCGATATGTCGCAGACCGAAAACACCCGCGCGGTGATCGAGGCGATGGTTGACGGGCTGAACGATCACCGCATCGCCGATATCGGCGAGTTTTTCTCGGAAAGCTTTCGCTGGATGGGCAATCAGGGCTGCGGGACGAAAAACGGCCTGCGCGAGTTTCAGGACAATTGGCAAAAGCCGTTTCAGGCGGCCTTTTCCGATAAGGTCTGTGTCGATGAGGCGCGGCTTTACATGGGCGAATGGGCCGCGGCCTTTGGCCGGCAGGAGGCGGTGCATTCAGGCATGTTCATGGGCGTGGCGCCCACCGGCAAACGGGTGACGATCCGCTATATGGATTTCTGGAAGGTCGAGGGTGGCAAGATCACCGACAATTGGGTGATGGTCGATTTCGCCCATGTTCTGGCGCAGCTGGGCGTGGATGTCTTTGCCGGCGAAGGCTGGGAGGCGTTCGACAAGGGGCAAAAGACGCCGCCGGCCCCCTGAAGCGCTGCCTCTGGCGCGGCGCCCCTGAGCGCTGCGCCTAGCCCAGTAGGATACCGACGACCACCATCATCAGGCCGATGACCGACAGCAAGAGCGCGATCATATTGATGGCGACCATACGCTGCAGCAGCCGTTTCATCGCCTCGGGCTCAAGCCCTTTCTTGCGCGCCTGCGCCACTTTGAGCACGCACCAGACCAGCCCTAGCAGGCCCAGAACCGTGACCAGCGCGCCGGGCCATATCAATGCAGACATATCCGATCCTTTCGGCGGGAATCTTTCGGCAAGTGCCTAAGGCAGGCGTTGGCTTACAGCAACCCCTTGCGGGTTCGCGCGGGCATGGTTAGGTCAGACCGACCAGCATCAAAAAGAGGCCAGCATGTCCGACAATCCCACCGACAACAGCTATCGCGTGACCGCAGATGAACTGCGTCAGTTCATCGAGCGTATGGAGCGGCTGGAGGCCGAGAAAAAGGACCTCGCCGATCAGCAAAAAGAGGTGATGGCCGAAGCCAAGGGGCGCGGCTATGACACCAAGGTGATGCGCAAGCTTATCGCGCTCAGAAAGCGCGACAGCGACGATATCGCCGAAGAAGAGGCGGTTCTGGAGATGTATAAAGAAGCGCTGGGGATGTAACGGGCCGGGGCCTGCCGCGCCCTCAGGGGGTGATAAAGTTGACGCCCGGAATGCGCTGAATGGCAAAGAGGTCTTCTTCATAGGCCTCGGTCAGGGCGACGACATATTCTTCGGTCCAGCCCGGCAGATCCAGTTCTTCCTCGATTTCATCTGCGATTGCGAATTTGTCCAGAAAGGCGGCGATGACCCGGCGCCGCTGGATTTCGGTCTGAGGCGGGTGGCTTTGCATATAGGTGCTGAAACGGCGCATCCCCTCGCGGGTCATGATCTCGTCCAGAAGGTCGTATTCGCCCTCCAGCGCGACATGCTGCTCGACCCCGGCCAGCTCGTGCATCAGCTGCGACCAGATCAGCGGCGTGTCTTCATTGGCCCAGATCGTCAGCGCCGCATCCGGCGCGGCCGAGCGGATGCGCGAGATCATCTCGGACCAGCGCAGCTCCATCGGATCGGCGCCCTGCAGCAATTGCTCAAAGCTGCGGTCGCTGGCCCGTTTGGCCACCGCCGGCAGGAAGGTGGCCGGATTGCGGATCGACAGGAACACCTCGACCTCGGCGGCGGGAAACAGATTGCACAGCCCGGTGATCTGTTCGCCGGCCAGCGCATAAAGCCTTTGGCCTTCGAAGACGCGCGGGATGTTGCAGATGAAGTTTTCGTTGGCCAGCACAAGCCGCCCGGCGCTGTCCTCGTCAATGATCGCGTCCAGCAGTGCTTCCTGGGTTTCCTCGGTCGCTTTGCCGCCCTTCAGGCTGTTGACGGTTTCGCGCAAAAGGCGCCGATAGCGGCCGGGCCCCGGCACCAGAACGCCATGTTGCGACAATAGCCCCTTGTTCTTGAGCATGCATTTCATAAGACGATCATCATCGGTGCAATGGGCGCCGGTGTGAAAAGCAATTTGCATGAGGCTTCTGTTCATCCCTTGTTTGGTTCGCGCAATATAAGCCGTTTTCTGGACAGTTAAACCGCTTTCCGTTACGCCAGCCGGGCAATGACTCAGCTTTCCGATCATCAGCCGCCGCTCTTGCGCCGTTTTCACCGTATCGACCTGTGGTCGGCCGGCTCGGTCGCAATCGCCGCGCTGGTACTTATGCCGATTGTCGCGGTTGTCTGGCTGGCGCTGACGCCGGCGGAAAACATCTGGCCGCATCTTCTGGCCACCACCCTGCCGAGGTATCTGAACAATACCGGCGTGCTGATGGTCTCGGTCGGGGCGCTGGCGGCCGCGGTGGGGACCGGCGCGGCATGGCTGATCACCATGTACCGCTTTCCGATGTCGCGCACGCTGGACTGGGCGCTTTTGCTGCCGCTGGCGATCCCGGGCTATGTCGGGGCCTATGCGCTGGTCGATTTTCTGGAATATGCCGGGCCGGTGCAGACCGCCCTGCGCGAGATCTTTGGCTGGGCCTCGGCGCGCGACTATTCCTTTCCGCAGATCCGCTCGCGGTGGGCGGCGGTGGTGGTGCTTGCCGCCTCGCTTTTTCCTTATGTCTATCTGCTGGCGCGGGCGGCCTTTCGCGAGCAGTCGGGCGGCGTTTACGAGGTAGCGCGCGCCCTTGGCGCCGGGCCATGGGGGCGGTTTTTCCGCGTTGGCCTGCCGCTGGCGCGCCCGGCAATTGCGGTGGGCGTGGCGATTGTGATGATGGAAACCGTCAATGATTTCGGCACGGTCGATTTCTTTGCGGTTCAGACCCTGACCACCGGAATATTCACCGTCTGGCTGGAGCAGTCGAACGCCGGCGGCGCGGCGCAGATCGCGCTGGTCATCCTTTTGGTGATCCTTGGGCTGGCCCTGATCGAGCGGCTGGGCCGCAAACGGCTGAGGTTCTACCAATACGCCCGCAACAGCCGCCCGGTTCTGCCCGTCAAGCTGAGCGGGGCGCGCGCCTGGATCGCCGCCGGGCTGTGCCTGCTGCCGTTTCTGGTGGGCTTTGTCCTGCCGGTGGCGGTCATGGGCGCGCACGCGCTCAGCCGGATCTCGCGCTGGGCCGATCCGGGTCTTTTCGGCGCGCTGGTTAATACCGTGGCGGTGGGGCTGATGGCGGCCTTTGCGACCGTCGGGGCGGCGGTTTTTCTGGTCTATGGCGTGCGCCTGACCGGGCGGCTTTTGCCGCGCCTTCTGCTGCCGCTGACGACCGTCGGCTATGCCGCGCCGGGGGCGGTTCTGGCGGTGGGGATCCTGATCCCGCTGGCCGCCTTTGACAATGCGCTGGCCGATGCGGTGCTGCGCCTGACCGGGGTCGAGATCGGGCTTTTGATGACCGGCTCGGTCGGGGCGCTGGTCTATGCCTATTCGGTGCGGTTTTTTGCCATCGCTCAGGGCGCGGTCGATGCCGCCATGGGGCGCGTGTCGCCCAGCCTGCCAATGGCCGCGCGGTCGCTGGGAAAGGGGCCGTTCGGCACGCTGCGCCATGTCTATGCGCCGCTCATGAAAAGCTCGGTCGCTACCGCGCTTCTGCTGGTTTTCGTTGATAGCGTGAAAGAGCTGCCGGCGACATTGATCCTGCGCCCGTTCAATTTCAACACGCTGGCCACGCGCACCTATGAGCAGGCCTCGCTAGAGAGGATCGCCGATGCCGCCCCATCGGCGCTTTTGATCATCGCGGTGGGGCTGAGCGCGGTTCTGCTGCTGGCGCGCAGCAATCGCTGATCGCCCGATTGGGTCGCGCTGCGACTTGCCTCTTGCCAGCCGCCCCGCAAACCCCTAAACCCCGCCCCGTGCCCCTATAGCTCAGCTGGTAGAGCAACTGATTTGTAATCAGTAGGTCCGCGGTTCGAGTCCGTGTGGGGGCACCATTTTCAGCATGTCGCGCGGCGCCCTGGCCCGGCCGGTCGGTCTCAGGCGGCCTCGGCTTCAGCGGGGGGCTCTTTGGCGCCGGTCATGAAGGCCACGGCGTCGGACATCGAGTAATCCTGCGGCCGGATCACGCAAAGGCGTTTGCCCAGACGGTGGATATGGATGCGGTCGGCCACCTCAAAGACATGCGGCATGTTGTGG
>JASBSV010000009.1 GCA_030148745.1 Paracoccaceae bacterium | reverse complement strand
GGATCGGTCGCCCTGTCGGATGTCGTTGCGCCCGAAAGCTATAGCATTAGCGGCGAAGGCAAGGGCGGGGTTGCCGGTTTTGCCAAGGGCGGAGCGCAGGTGCGGCTGGTGCCGGTGCCCGAGGGCACAGAGCTGAGCTATGATGTGACCGCCAAGGTGGGCGGCAAGCTGGCGCAGCTTGGCTCGCGCATTGTTGACGGCTTTGCCAAAAAAATGGCCGATGCGTTTTTCGAGAATTTTCAGGCCGCAGTCGAAGCCGATGCCAGCGACGGTGACAGCGAGAATTCCGGCAAGGGCAACGGCAGCGCGGCCTGAGCGGCAGACCTGCGCTCAACGCTGGGCATTGCGCCAATCGGGGTGAATCCACGGCTCGGCATTCTCGGGCGGCAGCGGCGCGCGCTCCAGAATGTGATCGGCGGCCTTTTCCCCGACCATGATCGATGGCGCGTTGAGATTTCCGTTGGTGATGCGCGGAAAAACCGAACTGTCGGCAAGCCGCAGCCCCCCCACCCCGATCACCCGGCATTCAGGATCAACCACCGCCATCGGATCATCCGCACGCCCCATCCGGCAGGTGCCGCAGGGGTGATAGGCGCTTTCGGCGTGCTGGCGGATGAACTCATCAAGCTCGGCGTCGCTCTGAACCGATGCGCCGGGCTGAATCTCATGCCCGGCAAAGGGGGCAAAGGCCGGTTGGGCAAAGATCTCGCGCGTCAGACGGATGGCGGCGCGGAAATCCACCCAGTCCTGCGGATCGGACATATAGTTGAACCGGATCACCGGCGCCGCCGCCGGATCGGAGGAGGCCAGCGTCACCGCCCCCCGGCTGGCCGAGCGCATCGGGCCGACATGCGCCTGAAACCCATGCCCTTCGGCCGCCGCCTTGCCGTCATAGCGCACCGCGATGGGCAGGAAGTGATACTGAATATCGGGGTAATCCACACCCGCGCGCGAGCGGATGAACCCGGCGCTTTCAAACTGGTTCGAGGCCCCCGGCCCGGTTTTGTGCCAAAGCCACTCAAGCCCCACGCGCGCCTTGCCCGGAAGGTTCCAGTATTTGAACAGCGTCACCGGCTGGGTCGCGGCCATCTGGATGTAAAGCTCAAGATGGTCCTGCAGATTCTGACCAACCCCCGGCCGATCGGCCAGAACCGCGATGCCATGTTCCCGCAGATGCGCCGCCGGCCCGATGCCCGAGCGCATCAGCAAAGCCGGCGAATTGATCGCCGAGGCCGCTATGATAACCTCGCCCGTGGCGCCGATCAGACGCTCGCGCCCGCCCTGACGCACCATGACGCCGCGCGCGCGCCCCTCTTCGATCACCACATGCTGGGCCAGCGCCCGCAGCAATCGCACCCGCCCGGTTTTCAGCGCCGGGCGCAGATAGGCATTGGCCGCCGACCAACGCCGCCCGCGCCAGATCGTGGCATCCATCGGGCCAAAGCCCTCTTGCTTTTGGCCGTTGTAATCGTCGGTCGCCTGATAACCGGCCTGAATCCCGGCGCGCACAAAGGCCTTGACCAGCGGGTTTTTGCGCCGCCCCCGGCTGACATGCAGCGGGCCCTTGCGCCCGCGCCACGCCGGATCGCCGCCATGCCCGCCGCTATGCCAATGCTCCATCCGTTTGAAATAGGGAAGAACGTCACTATAGGCCCAGCCATCGGCGCCCATTTCGGCCCAGTGGTCGAAATCGCGCGCATGGCCGCGCACATAGACCATACCGTTGATCGAAGAGGACCCGCCGATCACCTTGCCGCGCGGACAGGCAAGCCGCCGCCCGCCCAGATGCGGCTCGGGCTGGGAGGTATAGCCCCAGTCATAGCGCGCCATATTCATAGGATAAGACAGGGCGCCGGGCATCTGGATGAACGGGCCGGCATCGGTGCCGCCATATTCGATCACGATCACATCGCGCCCTGCCTCCGCCAGCCGCCAGGCCATCGCGCAGCCCGCCGATCCGGCGCCGATGATCACATATTCGGCCTGCATCGCAGCCTCGTCAGAACGGCGCATCAACCGGCCCCATGGCGACATAGACCGATTTTAGCTGACTGTAATGCTCGATTGCGGCCTTGGAATTTTCGCGCCCCACACCCGACAGTTTGGAGCCGCCGAAAGGCATCTCAACGGGCGCCAGATTGTAGGTGTTGATGTAACATGTGCCGGCCTCAAACGCTGCCGCGACCCGGTGCGCGCGGGTCAGATCGCGGGTAAAGACCCCGGCGGCCAGACCGTAGGGCGTGGCATTGGCACGCTCAAGCACCTCCTCTTCGCTGTCGAAGGTCAGAACCGACAACACGGGGCCGAATATCTCTTCGCGCGCGATGGTCATATCGTCGGTGACATCGGCAAAGACCGTCGGCCCAAGATAATAGCCCTCGCGGTCGATCCGTTTGCCCCCCGTCACAAGCCGCGCGCCCTCGGCCTTACCCTTTTCGATAAAGCCCTGAACGATCTCGATCTGGCGCTGGCTGACCAGCGGGCCGAAATTGGTCGCCTCATCCATCGGATCGCCAATCACGGCACTGGCCAGCCGGGCGGTCAGACGCTCCAGAAACTTCTCAAGTATCGGGCGCTGCACAAAGACCCGCGTGCCGTTCGAACAGACCTGACCGGAGGAATAGAAATTGCCAAGGATCGCGCCGCCCACGGCATCTTCTATATCGGCATCCTCAAAGATCACCATCGGGGATTTGCCGCCCAGTTCCATCGTCACATGGCGGATGCCTTCGGCGGCGGCGGCATAGACCTTGCGGCCCGTCGGCACCGAGCCGGTCAGCGACACTTTGGCCACGCGCGCGTCCCCAACCAGCGCCGCGCCGACATCGCCCAGCCCCTGAACCACATTGTAAAGTCCGGCAGGCAGGCCAGCCTCAACCAGAATTTCGGCGACCTTGAGCGCCGAAAGCGGCGTGGTTTCGGAGGGTTTGAAGATCATCGCATTGCCACAGGCCAGCGCCGGCGCCCCCTTCCAGCAGGCGATCTGGGTGGGATAATTCCACGCGCCGATCCCGACGCAAACGCCCAAGGGTTCGCGGATCGTATAGGCCCAGTCCTGCCCCAGCGGGATATGCTCGCCCGTCAGCGTGGCGGCAAGCCCGCCGAAATATTCCAGCGCATCGGCCCCCGAGGTGGCATCCGCCACCAGCGTTTCCTGCAGGGGTTTGCCGGTGTCCATCGTCTCGAGCTGAGACAGTTCGCGGTTGCGCGCGCGCATGATATCGGCAGCCCGGCGCAGGATGCGGCCGCGCTCGGTCCCGCTCATCGCCGCCCATTGCTTTTGCGCGGTCTCGGCGGCGCTGAGCGCGGCTTCGATCACCGCCGGGGTGGCGGCATGAAGCCGGGCGATCGCCTTGCCGGTGGCGGGATAAATCACCTCAATCGGGGCGCCCGCGCTGTCTTCGAGATAGGCGCCATTCACGAAATGGCTGGCCTTGGGTTGGGATTGATAGCTCATGATTACGCCTCCGGCGGGAGTATTTTCAGCAAAAGAGAATGCGCAGCTCAGATAGTATTGCGCAGGCTGTCATAGGATATCATCACCGTGTCGCGATAGGCCGGACGTTCCGTCAGGCGCTGATAATAGGCGCGCAGATGCGGCAGGTCGCGGCGGTCGATATCGATGTCGAAATAGCGGTAGAGGATATGGCCGAGCGGGATGTCGGCGAGACTGAGCGCATCGCCGGCCAGAAAGCTGCTTTGCGCCAGCTGCCGGTCGGCGAGGGCCAGTTCCCGTTCGAGCCGGTCGACCGCGGCGCGTATCGCGGGTTTGTCATGCCGGGCCGGCGGCGTGCGCACGACGCGCCAGAAGACCGGCCGGGTGAAGTTGTTTGCGACCTCGATCTTGGCCCATTCGGCCCATTTGTCGACCTGTGCGCGTTCAGCGGGATCGGCGGGCCAGAACGGCGCCGCGCCAAAGACCGCGCCGAGATAACGCAGGATCGCGCCGCTTTCGAAGATCGCCGGGGTCTTGTCGTGCAGAAGAACCGGGATATGGCCATGCGGGTTCATCGCCCGAAATTCGGGCGTATCGAGCCCGCCGAATTTGCCGCCGACATCGATACGCTCGCAGTTCTGGCCAAGCTCCTGCAGGGCCCAGAGCACCGCCTGAACATTGGATGATGTCGCGCGTCCGTAAAGCTTCAGCATTTCATTCCCCCCTTGGAAAGCGTTTGTTTTCTTCGAGCACGTTCAGATCCATATGGTTGCGCATGTATCTTTCCGAGGCTTTTTGCAGCGGCTGGTAATCCCAAGGGTAATATCCGCCCTGGCGCAGCGCCTGATAGACTACATGGCGGCGGGCCTGACTGGCGCGCACGGCGGCATCGTAGGCGCCAAGATCCCAGCGGGCCAGGGATTTGGCGCGCAGGCTGTTCAACGTGCCCTGATGGGCCGCGACCGGCGCCAGATTATTCTGCTCATGCGGGTCGGTTTCCAGATCGAAAAGCTGATCGGGGTCCAGCGCGCAGCGGTTGTATTTCCAGCGGCCATAGCGCAGTGAGACCAGCGGCGCATAGGAGGCTTCGGCGGCGTATTCCATCGCCACCGGCGCGCTGCGCTCGCCGCCGCCGATCAGCGGCGCAAGGCTTTCGCCGTCGGTCCATGGCATCACCTCGTCCATCGGCACGCCGGCCAGATCGCACAGCGTGGGGCAGACATCCAAGGTCGAGACCGGCGCCGCGATGCTCTGGCCCTCATGATCGGGCAGGGCAATCATCAGGGGCACGCGGGCCGAGCCTTCGTAAAAGCACATCTTGAACCAAAGTCCGCGCTCGCCCAGCATATCGCCGTGGTCGGAGACAAAGAGGATCACCGCCTCCTGGCCCGTCGACTCTAGCGCCTCGATCACCTCGCCGATCTTGTCGTCGAGATAGGAGATATTGGCGAAATAGGCGCGGCGGGCGCGTTGGATATCCCGGTCGGTGATGTCAAAGCTGCGCCAGTCGTTGGCGTCAAAGATGCGCTGTGCGTGGGGGTCGTGATCACCGTAATCCAGCGCCGGAACCTGCGGCATCAGATGCGCGCACTCCTCATAGAGGTCCCAGTATTTGCGCCGCGCCACATAGGGGTCATGCGGATGGGTGAAACTGACCGTCAGGCACCAGGGGCGCGGATCGGCGCCGCGCGCCAGATCATAGACCTTGGCGCGCGCGTGAAAGGCGACCTCGTCATCATATTCCAGCTGATTTGACGTCTCGGCCACGCCCGCGCCGGTGACCGACCCCATGTTGTGGTACCACCAGTCAATCCGCTCTCCCGGTTTGCGATAATCGGGGGTCCAGCCGAAATCGGCGGGGTAGATATCGGTGGTCAGGCGTTCTTCGAACCCATGCAGCTGATCGGGGCCCACGAAATGCATCTTGCCTGAAAGGCAGGTCTGATACCCCGCGCGGCGCAGATGATGGGCATAGGTGGGGATATCCGAGGCAAACTCGGCCGCGTTGTCATAGACGCCGGTACGCGAGGGCAGCTGACCGGACATGAAACTGGCCCGGCCGGGCGCACAAAGGGGCGATGCGGTATAGCTGTTTGCAAAACGCTGGGACCGCGCGGCCAGTCGTTTGAGGTTGGGCGCATGCAGCCAATCGGCCGGCCCGTCGGGAAACAGCGTGCCGTTCAGCTGGTCAACCATGAAGATCAGAATATTGGGTGCCACGCGAGTGCCTTTCCTTTGTCATCGACAAGCTGACGATCCTGCCTTAGCGCGTCAATCGCCAAAGCGAAGCCCGCCGGGCCGATTGCGCCATCCCCGCGGCTGCGCCTGCTGCGATACGCCGGTCACACCTTTGTCGCCACATGCGGCGGCGTCAGCACTTCGCGGTGGCGCACCGCTTCGCGCCAGGTGATGAAACTGACCGATGCGATGATCACCCCGCCGCCCACAACGACCCAGATATCCACCCGCTCGCCAAACACGAAATAGCCAAGCAGCGTGGCCCAGAAAAGCTGAAGGAATGTCACCGGCTGGGTGACGGTGATGGGCGCGGCCCTGAAGGCGAAGGTCATCGTCAGATGGCCCAGCGTTGCCACCGCCGCCAGCAGCAGAAACCACAGAACCTGCGTCATCGTCGGCGGCACCCAGACCGCCCAGGCAAAAGGCGCCAGGCCGATTGTGACGGTGATCGACAGCATCCCCACCACGACCGAGGGGCTGACCTCGTCGGCCATCTGCTTGGCCACAAGATAACCGGCGGCGAAAAACACCGCTGTGGCCAGCATCGCGATATGCCCGGGGGATATCTCGCGAAACCCGGGCCGCAGGATGATAAGCGCCCCGGCAAGCGCCGCCGCCACGGCCAAGATCCGGCGCAGGGCGATCTTTTCGCCCAGAAAAAAGGCCGCCCCCAGCGTGACGTAAATCGGCGAGAGGTAATTCATCGCCGTCACCTCGGCGATCGAGATCCGCGTCATCGAAAAGAACCACAGCATCACCGCCAGCGTGTGCACCACACCGCGCAGCGAAAACAGCATCAGTTGGCGCCCGGTCAGCCGCGCGGTCAGGATCGGCCGTACCATCGGCACCAGAAACACCAGCCCCAGCGCATAGCGCAGAAAGGCCGCTTCGGGGGCGGGAATGCCCGGCCCGATATGTTTGACGATAGCCGTCACCGCCACAAAAAGGAGCCCTGTCACAAGCATCCACAGGACGCCCGCCAATGCGCGATTTTCAGAAGACATGCCGCCAAATGACCCCAAAACGCGCGGCTCCACAACCCAAAAACAGCGGCCTTCCGGGTCGCCGTCGCAGGTCGCCGCCGCAGCTCAGAGCGCGGCCATAACCTCGTCCGAGACCTCGAAATTCGCGGTCACGCGCTGAACGTCGTCATCGTCTTCCAGAACCTCGATCAGACGCATCAGTTTCTGCATCCCCTCAAGGTCCAGCTCGGTTGTCGTTTGCGGCCGCCAGATCAGTTTGGCGGTCTCAGACTCGCCCAGAACAGCCTCAAGCGCGTTGGAGACATCGTTCAGATCGGTATCGGCGCAATAGATCACATGGCCATCTTCCGAACTTTCGACATCTTCGGCCCCCGCTTCGATTGCGGCCAGCATCACCGTGTCCTCATCGCCCACATCGGCGCCATAGACGATCTCGCCCTTGCGGTCGAACATGAAGGAAACGCTGCCGGTCTCGCCCAGATTTCCGCCGTGTTTGGAAAAGGTCGAACGCACGGTCGAGGCGGTCCGGTTGCGGTTGTCGGTCATCGCCTCGACAATCACCGCGACCCCGCCGGGGCCATAGCCCTCGTAACGGATTTCCTCGTAATTATCGCCCTCACCGCCCAGCGATTTCTTGATCGCGCGGTCAATGACATCCTTGGGAACCGATTGCGACTTGGCCTCCTTGACCGCCAGACGCAGGCGCGGGTTCTTCTCTGGGTCCGGATCGCCCATCTTGGCGGCCACGGTTATCTCTTTGGCCAGCTTTGAAAAAAGCTTGGACCGGGCCGCATCCTGACGGCCCTTGCGGTGCTGGATATTGGCCCATTTTGAATGACCTGCCATGGGGTTCTCCGTCCTTGTCTGAAACTCAGCGCCTCTATAGTTACCCCGGCGCGGAACGGCAATCCCGTCTGCACCGGGCGGATTTCAGCCGCTTTGCCCGCGGCCCGGTGCGTTTTGGCCGCGCAGCAGGCCAGTGGCCCGTCTTTGCCAGTGACCCCGCGCGGCGTTGCCGCTAAACCAAAGACCATGACCAACGACCAGATCATTCTCTTTGCGCTTTTCTTTGCCGTCTTTGCCATGCTGCTGTGGGGCCGGTTCCGCTATGACCTTGTGGCCTTTTCGGCCCTGATGGCAGGGGTGGTTCTGGGCGTGGTGCCCACCAAAGACGCCTTTTCGGGCTTTGGCCACCCCGCGACGCTGGTGGTGGCGCTTGTGCTGATCGTCTCGGCCGGGCTTGTCCGCTCGGGCGCGGTGTTTCTGATCACCCGAACGCTGGTCGACAGCACCCGCTCGCTTGGCGGGCACATCGCGCTGATGGGCGGGATCGGCGGCGTCCTGTCGGCCTTCATGAACAATGTCGCCGCCCTTGCCCTGCTGATGCCGGTCGATATTCAGGCCGCGCGCAAGGCCGGGCGCGCGCCGGGCCTGTCGCTGATGCCGCTGTCCTTTGCGACCATTCTGGGCGGGATGGTCACGTTGATCGGAACCCCGCCGAACATCATCATCGCCACCATTCGCGAAAAACAGCTGGGCCAGCCCTTTGCGATGTTCGACTTTGCCCCCGTCGGCGGCATCACCGCGCTTGCCGGCCTTGCCTTTGTGGCGCTGATCGGTTGGCGCCTGATCCCGCGCCACCCCGAGGCAGCAGAGGCTGGCAAACCATCCGAGGATTTCGCCGATTACATCGCCGAGCTGACGGTCCCCGAAGGCTCGCCCCATATCGGCAAACGTCTGGGCGAATTATACGAGGTCGCGGACAAGAACGACATCGCGATCCTGGGGCTGGTGCGCGATGGCGCGCGGCGCTACGGAACCTCCAAGAACGCGGTACTCAAGGCCGGCGACGCTCTGGTGCTCGAAGCCGCGCCCGAAGCACTGGACGAGTTTCGCGCCGCCCTCAGCCTGACATTTTCCGACGAAAAACGCGAAGAGCTTTTGCGCGCCGATGGCGCCGGGCTTGCAGTGATCGAGGTCGTGGTCACCGATCAGTCGCGCATCAACGGCAAAACCGCCCAGTCGATCGGCCTGGCCTGGCGCCAGCGCACGGTGCTGATGGGCATTTCCCGCCGCGGCAAACGGATCACCAAACAGGTGCGCAAAACCCCGATCCGCACCGGCGACATCCTGCTGCTTCTGGTCCCCCAGGACAGTATCGGCGATGTCACCGAATGGCTCGGCGCCCTGCCGCTGGCCGCGCGCGGACTTGCGGTGACCGAAGACAGGAAAGTCTGGCTCGCCATCGGCCTTTTCGGCGCCGCGGTTCTGGCCGCCAGCGTCGGCTGGCTCTACCTGCCTGTGGCACTGGGCCTCGTCGTCATCGCCTTTGTTGCAACAAAAATCCTGCAACTTCCCGATATCTACACCCATATCGAATGGCCGGTGATCGTCCTTCTGGGCTCGATGATCCCGCTGGGCAGTGCGCTCGAAACCTCGGGCGGCACCACTCTCATCGCTAACGGGCTGACCGATCTGACCGCCGGCTTTCCACCCTGGGCGATCCTGACCGTCCTGATGATCGTCACTATGACGCTGTCGGATGTGCTCAACAACACCGCCACCGCCATCGTTCTGGCCCCGGTCGGCATCCGCATGGCCGAAACCCTCGGCGTCAATGCCGATCCATTCCTGATGGCCGTCGCCGTCGCCGCCTCCTGCGCCTTTCTCACGCCAATCGGGCATAAGAACAACACGCTGGTGCTGGGCCCCGGCGGCTATGGCTTCGGCGATTACTGGCGCATGGGCCTGCCGCTTGAAATCCTCGTGGTCGCCGTTTCGGTCCCGGCGATCCTCACCTTCTGGCCGTTCTGAGGTTCTTCTTTGCCCAAATACTCAGCCGCAGAATGTCCCGCTCTCACCGCCGCCGGGTTATAGCGCGCCATAAGCGCGGCCATCCACCAGAACCCGGCCAGCGCCGCCCGCCGGGGCCAGTACCTCTCGCGCGCGGTGTGGCTCGGCAAGCACCGCAAACCCAAGCGGCGTGGCGCAGCCCTGCAAGACCCCAGACCAGCGTTGCGGTCCCTGCGGGCGCAGGCCGATACAAAGCGCCCCATCGCTCATCTGCACCGTCAGCGTGTCACGATAAAGGATCACCAAAGCGGGACGCGGATCTGGCGCGCGCGCGAGGGCCGCGCAGCCGCTCAGCAGCAGAACAAGCCAGAGAGAGCGCATCAAAGCGGCCAGAGAAAGGGAATGATCGCCGAGGCCAAAAGACCGACCGACAGGTTCAGGGGCACGCCAACCCGCAGGAAATCGGTGAATTTATAGCCCCCCGGCCCATAGACCAACATATTGGTCTGATAGCCGATGGGCGTGGCGAAACTGGCCGAGGCCGCGATCATAACCGCCACAACCAATGGCCGCGCATCGATCCCCAGCGCCCCGGCAAGCCCGATGGCAATCGGCGTGACCACGACCGCCACCGCGTTGTTCGAGACAAGCTCGGTCAGAACCGATGTCAGAAGATAGACCGCCCAGACGATCACGAAAGGCGGCAGACCGGCCAGCGACGGCGCCACCGCCCCGGCAATCAGCGTGACCGCCCCCGTCGCCTCCAGCGCCGCACCGATCGCCAGCATCGAAAAGATCAGCACCAAAAGCCGGCCGTCGACAAAGCCAAAGGCCTCATCGGCATCAATGCAGCGTGTCACAAGCACCAGCGCCACACCAAGAACCGCCAGAAAAAAGATCGGCGCTACGCCAAAACCGGCCAGCACCACGATCCCCGCCAAAGCGCCCAGCGCCAGCGGCGCATGGCTGCGCCGATATGCGCGCCCCGAGGGTTTGGAGACATCGACCAGATCCATATCCGCCGCCAGCCTCTGAATATCCTCGGGCGCCCCCTCCAGCAGCAGCGTGTCGCCGACCCGCACGATCAGATCGTCCAACTGCCGGCCGATGTTCTGATTGCGCCGATGCACCGCCAGCGGATAAACCCCATAACGCCGCCGCAACCGCAGCCCGCCCAGCGACCGCCCGACCATCCGGCAACCGGGCGTGATCAGCACCTCAACCGTCGAGGTTTCGACCGCCGAGACCTGATCGACCCGCTTAAGATCCTTGTTGCGCTGAAGCGACAACAGCTCGGACACAGCCGAGCGCAGGACGACCCGGTCGCCGACCTGCAATCTGACCCCCGACAGATCGCGCCTCAGCGATGCATCGCCCCGGATCACATCGATCAGCCGCACGCCGTCGCGCTTGAACAGCTGCACCCCCGTCACCTCGCGCCCGATCAGGTTACTGTCGGGCGGGATTACTGCCTCGGTAAAGAACTTCATGCGCGATTTATCCGACAGGAGCGTCGCCATACTGTCGCGCGCCGGCAAAAGGCGCGGCGCGATGAACCGCAGATAGATCATCCCCCAGATCACCAGAACAATACCCAGTGGCGTCACCTCGAAAATCGAAAAGGCGGCCATGCCGTTAGTGCGCGCCACACCATCGACCAGCAGGTTGGTCGAGGTCCCGATCAGCGTCAGCGTCCCGCCCAAAATCGCCGCATAAGACAGCGGGATCAGCAATTTGGAGGCCGGCAGCTTCAGCTTGCGCGCCAATTGCACAAAGACCGGGATCATCACCACCACAACGGGCGTGTTCGACACAAAGGCCGACGCCACCGCGACAAAGCCCAAAAGCGCCAGCACTGCCAGAACCGGATGCGCCTCGGCATTGCGCTCGGCGATCTTTGTGAACCAATCCAGCGCCCCGGTCCGCACCAGCGCCCCCATCACCACGAACATCGCGCCAATCGTCCATGGTGCGGGGTTCGACAGAACCGCCAGCGCCGCGTCATAGGGCAAGAGCCCGAAAAACAGCATCACCGAGGCGCCGGCCAAAGCGGTCACCTCGGTCGGAAACAACTCGCGCAGAAAGGCGATGAACATCACCACAATGACGATCAGCGCAAAGATCGCGTTTCCGGTCTGAGACAATCCAATATCAATCATCGCCGGCCAGTTTGATCACTGCGTCCTGGTTCTGCAACTGACGTTTGTGTCGCGGCTGCACCAGAAAAACGCCCAGCAGCATAACCGCGCCGGCAAGCCAGATATAGCCGCTATAGCGCTCGCCCAGCAACACCATCGCCCAGAAAACGCCAAAGCCAGTGACCAGATAAGATACCTGCGCGGCAAAAACCGCCCCTGCCCGCCCCACCAGCCAGACATAAGCGGCATAGACAAAGACATGGATCAGCGACGAGGCTACCAGCGCCCGATCCGGCGCCCCCCATCCGGTAAGCGGATTTATCCACTGCCCCGACATCACCGCCAAAGGCCAGGCGATAAGCGCGCCCACAAAAGACGCCCCCGCCAGCACCTGAAGCGGGTCCAGCCCCGCAGTTCCCCATTTGGCGATGACATTGCCTTCCAGCCCATAGAAAAAGGGCGCCACCAAAGCCAGCGGCACCCAGACCGCCATCGCGGGATCCGGCAGGCTGGCGCGTGGGCCGATCAATATCCAGACCCCGATCGCCCCCATCGACAACCCCACAAGCCGCCGCCAGGAAAACCGCTCGGTCGCCAGGATCAGCGCCAGTGGAAAGGCAAACATCGGCACCAGCGACAAGAGAATCGAGATCAACCCCGAGGGCAGATGTGCAATCGCGCGATAAGACGCGCTATTGGGCAATATCGTCCCGATAAGAGCGATCACCAGATAGACCCGCAGCGCAGCCCGGTGCATGGGCAACACCCTGCCGCGCAAAAGCGTCATCACCGCCATAACGGCCGAGCCGATCACCAATTGCCAGAAGATCAGGCCAAATGGCTGATACCCGCCACTGACGGCTATTTTCGCAAGCGGCTGGGTCAGGGCCCACCCCGCCCCCAGAACCACAAGCAAAAGAACCAGGCCCAATTGCCCGTTCACGGCGCCGAAGCCTCAAGCACGCCGCCATCGCGCACCATCGCCACCCTGACCGCTTTGCCGCTGCGATCGTCGGTCTCGACGAAAAGCCCCGACAATGTCGCCGGCCCGCTGGCTGGCGTAAACCGCCCCTTGGGCATGCCGGTGATGAACCGGCGCATCGGCTCGCCCTTTTCCATTCCGATCACCGACTGATAATCGCCGCACATCCCGGCATCCGACAAATAGCCGGTGCCGCCAGGCAGGATCATCGCATCGGCGGTCGGCACATGGGTATGGGTGCCCACCACGACCGAGGCGCGCCCGTCGCACCAATGGCCCATCGCCATCTTTTCCGATGTCGCCTCGCAATGCATATCCACCAAAGACGCCTGGACCATCCCGCCGCGCGGATGCGCCTTCAAAACCGGCTCGATCGC
>JASBSV010000065.1 GCA_030148745.1 Paracoccaceae bacterium | reverse complement strand
CCCCTGCGGGGTTGCCACAGGCGCCACCATGTCCGAGGCGTATCAGCGCGCATTCGATTGTGACCGGACATCGGCCTTTGGCGGTATTGTCGCCCTGAACCAGCCGCTGGATGAAGAAACCGCACAGGCGATCACTCAGATCTTTACCGAAGTGGTGATCGCCCCATCGGCGTCCGAGGCGGCAATCAAGGTTTTTGAGAAGAAAAAGAATCTTCGGCTTTTGACGACCGCAGGCCTGCCTGATCCGACGACCGCATCGCTGGCTTTCCGGCAGGTGTCGGGCGGCATTCTGGTTCAGGATCGTGACAATGGCATGATCACCCGTCAGGACCTGAAAGTGGTGACGAAAAGAGCCCCCAGCGAGGTCGAGTTGAATGACCTTCTGTTTGCATGGACTGTGGCCAAACATGTGAAGTCCAACGCCATCGTCTATGCCAAAGACGGCGCAACCGTGGGCGTCGGCGCCGGTCAGATGAGCCGCGTGGATTCAACCCGTATCGCCGCCCAGAAATCGCGGGACATGGCCGAAGCGCTGGGCCTTTCGGCGCCGCTGACGCAAGGCTCGGTAGTGGCCTCCGACGCGTTTTTCCCCTTTGCCGATGGTCTTTTGACGGCCGCCGAAGCGGGCGCAACGGCAGTGATTCACCCCGGTGGTTCGATGCGCGATGATCTGGTGATCGAGGCTGCGGATGACGCCGGGCTGGCCGTTGTTTTGACCGGCATGCGCCATTTCCGGCACTGATCATGAGACTTCTGGGAACCATAGCCGCCATTGTTCTTGTGCTCGATCAGCTGTCCAAATGGCTGGTGGTGCAGGTGCTGAACCTCAAGGCTCTCGGCTGGATCGACCTTTGGCCGCCCTATCTGACGTTTCGCATGGCGTGGAATCAGGGTGTCAATTTCGGGCTGCTCGCCGGTTCGGGCGATATGGTGCGGTGGCTTCTGATCGGGCTTGCCCTTGCGATATCGGCGCTGGTTCTGTGGTGGGTGCATTCGGAATCGGATAACCGCATGGCACAGATTTCCGGCGGCATTCTGATCGGCGGGGCGATCGGAAATATCATTGACCGGCTTATCTATGGCGCGGTGGCCGATTTTCTGAACATGTCCTGCTGCGGCTTGGAAAACCCTTATGTTTTCAACGTCGCAGACATCGCGATTTTTATCGGCGCTGTCGGTCTGGTCATTTTTACCGGCGGCAAGGGCAAGAGACCGCCGGTAAAAGGGAAATCCGGTCACAAGACCCCGTGACGTTGCAAACAGGATCGGCTAAACAAGCCTAGAATTGGTGAGGGAGACGTTCATGCGCGCGCGACTTGGCAGATATGTTGCCATCGGCACTGGCGTGCTCTTGCTTGCGGCGTGCAGCTCCCAAACCCAGCCTGATCTGCTTCAGTTCCCCAAAAGTGGTCGGGGCCCGGACGAATTTTCGATCCAGCTGACAAAACCGCTTCAGACGCCCGCCAGCTATAGCGCGCTGCCCGCGCCGACGCCGGGCGGCACGAATATCACCGATCCGACACCGCGGGCCGATGCGGTAGCCGCTCTGGGCGGGCGTGCCTCGGCGACGGGCGGCGGTATCCCCGCATCGGATGGCCGTCTGGTAACATTCGCGTCGCGCTATGGGGTCGCCGGAAATATCCGTCAGCAGCTGGCGGCCGAGGATCTGGCGTTTCGCAGGGTAAACAATGGCCGACCGCTTGAGCGTCTGGCGAAGGTGAACGTCTATTTCGACTCCTATGCGCGCATGTCGCTTGATCAGCACCGCGAACTTGCGAGGTGGCGCAAGGCAGGTGCCCGGACGCCCTCGGCACCGCCGCGCCTTCCGGGTGAATAAGACAGCTAAGCTCACAAGAGCGTGCATCGGCTTGATCCTGTGCGCAGGCGGCGTAGGTATCAGCCACAACAACCGGAGACATGCCTGATGAACCGACTATTGGCTTTCGTGCTCGTGCTGCTTTCTTTTTCGGCTCCGGCACTGGCTGAACAGCCGGTCACAAGCTTCAAGCTCAACAACGGGATGCAGGTGGTGGTGATCGAAGATCACCGCGCGCCGGTCGTTGTGCATATGGTGTGGTACAAGGTCGGGGCCGCCGATGAGCCGCGCGGCAAATCCGGCATCGCGCATTTTCTTGAGCATCTGATGTTCAAGGGAACCGATGTGATGGCGGCGGGCGAGCTTTCCAAGGTGGTCGCGGCCAATGGCGGGAACGACAACGCATTCACCAGTTGGGATTACACCGGATATTACCAGCGCGTTGCGGCGGATCGGCTTGAGCTGATGATGCGCATGGAAGCCGATCGCATGGTCAATCTGAAGATGACAAAGTCGGATGCGATGACCGAACGCGATGTCATCCTCGAAGAACGTGCTCAGCGCACCGACAGCGATCCCGGCGCGCTTTTCGGGGAACAGCGCCGCGCCGCGCAATATCTCAATTCGCCCTATGGCATTCCGGTCATCGGCTGGCGCCGCGAGGTGTCAAACCTGACGCGCGCCGACGCACTGAGCTTTTACAAGACATTCTATGCCCCCAATAACGCGGTTCTGGTGGTCGCGGGCGATGTCGACCCGCAGGAGGTCAAGCGCCTGGCGCAGAAATATTATGGCGTATTGCCAGCGAACAAGAACCTGCCGCCGCGCCTTCGCCCGCAAGAGCCGCCGCAGCTGGCCGAGCGGCGAATGACACTCAGCGATGCGCGCATTGCGCAGCCTTATGTGATCCGCACATATCTGGCCCCTGAACGCGACCCGGGAAATCAGGACAAGGCCGCAGCACTGGTCATCCTGTCGGAGCTTCTGGGCGGCAGTCCCGCCACCTCGGTCCTTGGTCAAAAGCTGCAGTTCGAACAGAAAAAGGCGATCTATACTTCGGCGTTTTACAGTCCGCTGTCGACCGATGCCACGACCTTCGGTCTGGTGATCGTGCCGACCCAGGGTGTCACTCTGGCCGAGGCTGAGGCCGCGCTGGACAGCGCAATAGCGCAATTTGAGAAAGACGGCATCGACGAGGCGCAATTTGAGCGTATCAAGATGCAGCTTCGCGCCTCGCGCATCTATGGTGAGGACAACGTACAGGCGCAGGCCCGCAAATATGGCTCTGCTTTGGCTACGGGGCTGAGCATAGCGGATGTCAAAGCCTGGCCCGAGCGGTTGCAGGCCGTCACCCAGAAGGATGTTCTGGACGCCGCCCGCAGCGTATTTAACAAAAAGCGGGCCGTCACGGGTTGGCTGACCAATCCCGCCACCCAGGAGGCCGTCACACAATGATCCGTATTGCCGCTTTGCTGACCGCGATTTTTCTGGCCGGACCGCTTCAGGCAGAAATCAAGGTTCAGGATGTCAAATCGCCTTCGGGCATCAAGGCTTGGCTTGTCGAAGAACATTCGATCCCTTTTGTCTCGCTTGAGATCCGTTTCAAGGGCGGCGCCAATCTGGATGCCCCGGGCAAGCGCGGCGTCACCAACATGATGATGGGCCTGATCGAAGAGGGCGCCGGCAATATGGATGCGCGCGCCTTTGCGGCAGCGCAGGAATCGCTGGCGGCCAGCTATGGCTTTGGTGCTTATAACGATTCTGTTTCGATCTCGGCCAAGTTCCTGACCGAAAATCGCGACAAGGCGGTTGATCTACTTAGAACGGCGATTCTGAAGCCGCGTTTCGATCCCGATGCGATTGAACGGGTGCGTGCGCAGATTCTGTCAAATATCAAATCGGACAAGACAGACCCGCAAACCATCGCCAACCGCGCCTTTGACAAAGCCGCCTTTGGCGATCACCCCTATGGTTCGTCGCTTCAGGGCACGCTCAAATCCGTGGCCGGGATCACCCGTGACGATCTTGTGGCGGCCCATCGCGGCGCTTTGGCGCGTGACCGGCTGTATGTGGGCGCGGTGGGAGATATCACCGCCGATGAGCTTGCAAAGCTTCTGGACGAACTTTTGGGCGCTTTGCCGGCCAAAGGGGCGCCGATGATCGGGCGCGCTGACTATCAGCTAAAGGGTGGGGTGACGGTTATCCCCTTTGACACGCCGCAATCGGTGGTCGTCTTTGGGCAAAAAGGGATCACCCGTGACGATCCACGGTTTTTCGACGCCTATATCCTGAATCAGATCCTGGGCGGTTCCGGCTTTAACTCGCGGCTGATGACCGAAGTACGCGAAAAACGCGGGCTGACCTATGGTGTTTATACCTATCTTGTACCGATGGATCTGGCTGAGACCTATATGGGGCAGGTCTCGTCCGCCAATGACCGGGTGGCCAAGGCGATCGAGGTCATTCGCGACGAATGGACCCGCGCGGCGACCAAAGGTGTGACCGCCGAGGAGTTGCAGGCCGCCAAGACCTATCTGACCGGGGCTTATCCGTTGCGCTTTGACGGCAACGGGCCGATTGCCGATATCATGGTCGGAATGCAGATGCAGGGCTTGCCGATCGATTACATTGCCACGCGCAATGACAAGATCAACGCGGTGACACTGGAGAGTATCAACAAGGTCGCGCGCGAGATTCTGCATCCCGATCAGCTGCATTTCTTTGTGGTTGGTCAGCCGGTTGGGTTAACCTCGACAAATTAGACAGGCCATGATGCGGCGAACCGACAATCCATTGGCAGAATCGGCCGGGATCATGCTAGATATTGGCCCATGCCCACACCGAACCCCAAGATAGGCCAGGCGCGCCCTCAGATCCGCCAGTTGGATGATGCCGCGATCAATCGGATCGCAGCCGGTGAGGTGATCGAGCGTCCCGCTTCGGCGGTCAAGGAACTGGTCGAAAATGCGATTGATGCGGGGGCAGGGCGTATCGATGTGGCCTATGCCGACGGCGGCAAAACCCTTCTGCGTGTTCGCGATGACGGCCACGGCATAGACCGGGATGAACTGCCGCTGGCGCTGGCACGGCATGCGACCTCCAAGATCGACGGGCGCGATCTTTTGAATATCCACACGTTCGGATTTCGGGGTGAGGCGCTGCCCTCTCTGGGAGCGGTCGGGAACCTCACCATCACTTCGCGACGCGACGACGCCCCGGCGTACCGGATTGCCGTGAATGGCGGGCGGACCGGGGCGGCGACGCCTGCCGCGTTGAGCCAAGGCACGCTTGTCGAGCTGCGCGAGATTTTTCACGCAACGCCGGCGCGGCTCAAATTTCTGCGCAGCGACAGGGCCGAAGCACAGGCAATTTCCGACGTCGTCAAACGGCTGGCGATGGCAGAGCCCTTTGTTGGCTTCACCCTGCGCGATGTCTCGGGCGGGGGTGAGGGGCGGCAGGTCTTCAGGGCTGACGCCGAAAACGGGGATCTTTTTGATGCGCTACACGGGCGGCTGGCACGGGTTCTGGGTACGGAATTTGCCGAAAATGCGCTTGCCATCGACGCCGAGCGTGAGGGCATTCACCTGACCGGCTATGCCGCGTTGCCGACTTATTCGCGCGGCTCGGCGGTTGCGCAATATCTTTTCGTGAATGGCCGACCGGTCCGCGACAAGCTGCTTTTGGGCGCGCTGCGCGGGGCCTATAGCGATTTTCTGTCGCGTGACCGGCATCCGGCGGCGGCGCTTTTCATTGACTGTGATCCGTCGCGGGTGGATGTGAACGTACACCCCGCCAAGGCCGAGGTCCGGTTTCGCGAGCCGGGTGAGGTGCGCGGCCTGATCGTTTCGGGGCTGCGCCATGCCTTGGCTGGCGCCGGTCATCGGGCCTCGACGACGGTTGCGGGGGCCACGCTCGGCGCGTTCCGTCCCGAGCCTGCTCCGGCAGCGCGCGTCTATCAGATGGACCGCCCTGCGCCGGTCGGGCCGGGCTTTGCCGAAACTGCGGCAGTTCAGGCGCGTGTCGAAACCCCGCAGCACGCGCCCGAACAGGATACAGCCCTGCAATCCACCCCGCTGGGGGCGGCGCGCGCGCAGGTGCACGAAAACTATATCATCGCCCAGACAGCCGACGGTATGGTGATCGTCGATCAGCATGCCGCGCATGAGCGTCTGGTCTATGAAAAGCTAAAGGCGCAGATGGCCGAAAAAGGTATCGCGGCGCAGGCTCTTCTTATCCCCGAAATAGTAGAGCTTTCGGCGGGAGATGTGGACCGGATCATGGCGTTCGGTGATGAGCTGTCGCAGATCGGTCTGGTCATCGAACCCTTTGGCGCAGGCGCCGTTGCGGTGCGAGAAACCCCCGCCATTCTGGGCGTCGTCGATGCCGCCCGGATGATCGCCGATATTCTGGATGAACTGGATGATCTGGGCGACAGTCAAAGCGTCAGGCAACGGATCGACGCCGTTCTTAGCCGCGTGGCCTGTCATGGCTCGATTCGGTCGGGTCGCCAGATGCGCGGCGAGGAAATGAATGCTCTGCTGCGCGAGATGGAGGCGACGCCGCACTCGGGCCAGTGCAATCACGGGCGCCCGACCTATGTCGAGCTTAAGCTTTCGGATATTGAACGGCTGTTTGGACGCACATGATTAAACTGGGCGATAAGGTTCTGGATCTTGGCGATCCGGTTGTTCTTACCATACTCGTGGCCTTTGGGCTGGGTCTTCTGATGCTGATCCTTTTGATCGTCGCCGTCCGGGCGGCGGCGCGGTCTGTGCGACTGGCCGAACCTTTGGCGATGCATATGGGACAACTTGGAATGCGTGTGCAGGCCCTGTCTGATGGGCAGAACCAATTGGCCGGGGGGCTTAACCATGTCTCCGAAGCGCAGGCCGCCAGTCAGAGCCAGATGCTCAAGCTGATGGAAACCCGGCTGGCCGAGGTTTCAAATCAGATGAACGAAAATCTGCAGGGCACCGCGACCCGGACCGCCCGATCGCTTGGCGAATTGCAGCAGCGGCTGCAAACCATCGACAAGGCGCAGGAAAATATCGAAAAACTCTCCGGTGATGTACTTTCCCTGCAGGATATTCTGTCCAACAAACAGACGCGCGGCGCCTTTGGCGAAATTCAGCTGAACGATATCGTCACCAAGGCCCTGCCCTCGGACAGCTATCGTTTGCAGGCAACTCTTTCCAATGGCAAGCGCGCCGATTGCCTTATTCATCTGCCCAACCCGCCCGGACCCATTGTCATTGACAGTAAATTTCCTCTGGAAGCTTACGAGGCACTGCGCGCGGCGCGAACCGACTGGGAAGTGAACGAGGCGGCCAAGATGCTGCGTACGTCGGTCAAAAAACACATCCGCGATATTTCCGACAAATATATCCTCGAGGGCGAGACAGCCGATGGCGCCTTGATGTTTCTTCCGTCCGAGGCGGTCTATGCTGAGTTGCATGCGAATTTTCCCGAACTGGTGCGCGAGGGATTCGCCGCCCGTGTATGGATCGTGTCCCCGACCACCTGCATGGCGACGCTGAACACAATGCGCGCGATCCTGAAAGACGCCAGAATGCATGAACAGGCGAGCCTGATCCGAAAGGAGCTGGGACTGCTTCATGCGGACGTCGACCGGCTTGGCACACGGGTCGAAAATCTCGACCGTCATTTCGGTCAGGCGGCCAAAGACGTTTCGGAAATCAAGATTTCGGCCAGCAAGGCCAGCCGCCGCGCCCGCCGTCTGGATAATTTCGACTTTGAAGAAATCGCGCCGGATCACGCCCATAAGATAGTCCCGCTGACCAAGCCCGAAACCTGAGGCCCGGGGCTTGTTCAGATCCGCAAAAACGGCTGGGCGATTCGCGGCAGCAGATCCTTGAAACGCAGCGGTGCATCGGTCGCGGCAAGACAGATACAGGGCTGCCCCTGATCGGCGGTGGGGGTGTGAAACACATCCTGATCCGCGACTTCTATGTCGCCGGGACCAAAGTGATCGCTTTCGTCGTGAAACGCGCCCTGCAGCACCAGCGTCAACTCGGTTCCGCGGTGGCCATGATCCGGCACGGCCATGCCGGCGGGAATGTAAAGCAAACGCACCGTCGATCCGCGCGCAACCGGCAGAAGCGCCTGTTTCAGACCGATGCCATAAGATCGCCATTTGACCTGATCAAGATCCCCGCCCACGTAATCAACCAACGGCCCGGGAAATATCGTTGGCCTTTCTTTCGGCGCGGGCGGCGCCGGGGCGGCGGCGGCACCTTTGGCAATCCGCTCAAGCGTCGCGCCAAAGCTTTCGGGCGCAAGCGCGGTATCTTCGGTATTTTCAAGAATTGTACCGCCCAGCGCGTCAAAGCTTTCCATGCGGGCGCGGCATTCGTCGCACATCGAAATATGGCTTGCCACGACAAGCCCAAAGCCTTCGGGCAGCGATCCTGCCGAATAGGCCATCAACAGAGCGTCGGTCAGATGATGATTGATGTCGGTCATCTTCAGATTCTCATCCCATCGCATGGCGCAACCGTTCCAGCGCCAGCCGTATCCTCGATTTGATCGTCCCAAGCGGCAGGCCGGTTTCGGCGGCAATTTCGCTGTGGCTCAACTCGCCAAAGTAGGACCGTTCAATTAGCTCTCTTTGCGCGCCGGGCAATGCCCGAAGTGCATTTTTCAACTTGGTGTTCTCTTGCTGCATGGCCAGAACCTCGGCCTGGTCAGGCTCGGCCTGCGGGCCCCAGGGCAGATCTTCGGGCTCTGGCCGGCGCTGTTTGCGCAAGGCGTCGATGCGCCGGTTACGGGCGATCGTAAAGATCCAGGTGGCAACGCTGGCACGGGTTGGATCAAACTGATGAGCCTTGAGCCAGAGCGCGGCCATCACTTCCTGCGTACATTCTTCGGCAAGGGTGGCGTCGGCCCCCGATTTCATCAAAAACGCCTTAACCCGCGGGGCAAAATGCGCGAAAAGCTCGGAAAAGGCTGTTTCATCCTTTTCGTCCCTGACGCGGATCAGCTGTTCAACCCAATCGCTCATTTTGGTCTTGATGGATCTTTTCCACTCGATTTTCGCGGGCCGCCGGGCGCGCGCGCCGGCCATGCCCGCCCCAGCATAGAGCGGGCAAAGGAAGGATGCACCTATTTCCTGAGGCTGTGTGGCGTGAAACATCATGCACCGCTTACGGGCCGAGCGATCATTTGGATCACAAAAATATTCGGGTGTTTTGGCCGCTTATCTTGATCCGTTTTTGAACCGGGCGCGTATCACCTTGCACATCACGCCCCGAAAGGATCTCAGAATGCCGTTTGAATATGCGCCCCTAATGCCAAGACGAATAGCGGTTATCGGCGGCGGAATTTCCGGCATGGCGGCGGCCCATATGCTGGCCGAGGGCAATGAGGTCACCTTATTCGAGGCCGCGCCCCGCCTTGGTGGGCACGCGCGCACCGTTCTGGCCGGAAAAAACGCAGATCAGCCGGTTGATACTGGTTTCATCGTCTTCAACACGGTGAATTACCCGCATCTGACGGCGCTTTTCGACCGGCTGGACGTGCCACTGGCCAAGAGCAATATGTCTTTCGGCGCCTCGATCGATGGCGGGCGGATCGAATATGGTCTGCGCAATCTGGGGGCGGTCTTTGCCCAGCCCCGCAATGCCGCGCGGCCGGCGTTTCTGAGAATGATAGGCGATGTGCTGCGGTTCAATGCCAATGCGCTGGAGCTGTCGAAAACTCCGGGTTTGACCATTCGTGGTCTGCTGGAGCGTCTGAAGACCGGCGATTGGTTCCGCGACTATTACCTTTTGCCGCTGTCCGGTGCGATCTGGTCGGTGCCGCCCGAGCAAATTCTTGAATTTCCCGCCCAGACGATGATCCGCTTTTTCGCCAATCACGCGCTGTTGCACCACAGCGGTCAGCATCAGTGGTGGACGGTCGACGGCGGGTCGGTGGAATATGTCCAAAGGCTCGGCGCGCGGATGCGCGCGCAGGGTGTCGAAATCCGGCTGGGCGCCTCGGTCAGCGCGGTACGCCGAAATCCGCGCGGCGCTGAGGTCAGGACAGCGCGCGGTATCTGGGAGAGGTTCGATGAGGTCATTTTTGCCACACATGCCGATGTGACGCTGAAGCTTTTGACCGATCCTTCGCCCGCCGAGGCGGCAAATCTGGGCGCGTTTCGCTTTCAGCCCAATCAGGCAATACTGCACGCCGACAGCTCGATCATGCCGAACTCGCGCAAGGTCTGGTCCTCCTGGGTTTATACTGAGGCGAAGGGCAAAAAATCCGACCGGATCGACCTTACCTATTGGATGAACTCGCTTCAGCCGATCCCAGGTGGCGATCCGATGTTTGTCACGCTCAACTCGACCCGCCCGATCCGCGAGGATCTGATCTATGATGAAACCAGCTTTCAGCATCCGGTCTATGATCAGGGGGCGCTGGATGCTCAGGTCAGGCTGGGGATGGAGAACGGGCTGAATAACACATGGTTTTGCGGCGCCTGGATGAAGAACGGGTTTCATGAGGACGGGTTTGCGAGCGCGGTGGATGTCGTGCAGGCGATGGGCCATACGCGCGTCCTTGGGGTCGCCGCCGAATGACACCGATCACCCATATCAGGGGCACGACCTTTCATGGCCGTCGTGGAAGGGTCGGCAACGCCTTTCGCTATTCTATCGACTATGTCTGCCTGAACCCGGAGGCGCGCGACGGGCCGACCCTGTTTTCGCGTGACCGCGCCAACCTCTTTTCGGTCCGGACAAAGGATCACGGCGGTAAGCCCGGGGCAGGCGCGGGCGCGGCATGGGTCAGGCAAGTGTTGCGCGCGCATGGTTTGCAGGCCGCCGATGAGATATTGCTTTTGGCCCAACCGCGGGTGCTTGGCCATGTCTTTAATCCCGTCTCATTCTGGTTTTGTCTGGATCATGAGGGCGATCCGCGTGCTGTCATCGCCGAGGTTTCCAATACGTTCGGCGACCGGCACAGTTATCTTTGCCATCACCCGGACGGACGCAAGATCAGCTCCAGAGATGTACTGACGGCGCAAAAGGTTTTTCACGTCTCACCGTTTCAGCCGGTTAAGGGCGATTATCGCTTTCGTTTCGATCTGAGGGCGGACCGAATTGGCATCTGGATCGATTACCTGCGCGACGGCGGCGGCGTATTTGCAAGCCTGACCGGTCCGCGCCGCCCGTTGACCAGTCGCGCGATTCTGGCGGCCATGGTGCGGCGACCCTTTGGCGCGCGGCGGGTTCTGGCGCTGATCCATTGGCAGGCGCTCAAGCTTTGGTGGAAAGGGGCGCGATATCGCCTTCGCCCGGCGCCGCCCGATCAGGATGTGACCCGCTAACCCCCCATATCGCTTATTTAGGATCCCGCGATGAAAAACTGGAAGGGCAAACGCTATTGGCTGATCGGTGCGAGCGAGGGGTTGGGCCGCGCCCTGGCCCATAAGCTCAGCGATGCCGGCGCCGAGTTGATCCTGTCGGCGCGCGGCGAAGGGCGGCTGATCTCTTTGTCGGCCGAGCTTGCCGGGCCGTCGAAGGTTGTTCCGGTCGATGTGACCGACAGCGCCTCGTGCCGCGCGGCGGCGCAGGCCGCGGGTGATATCGATGGTCTGGTCTTTCTGGCGGCGGTATATTGGCCGATGGCCGCGCAAAGCTGGGATCCGGAAGCGGTGGAGAGGATGTGCGACATTAACTTCACCGGCGCTGCACGTATATTGGGCGTGAGCCTGCCACAGATGGTGCGGCGCGACCGTGGGCATATCGTTCTGACAGGGAGTTTGTCGGGCTTTCGCGGCCTGCCCGGTGCAATCGGTTACAGCGCGAGCAAGGCGGGGCTGATGTCTCTGGCCGAGAGCATGTACGCCGATCTGCGTAAGACCGGAGTGAAAGTTCAGATCGCCAACCCCGGTTTTATTAAGACCCGGCTGACCGAAAAGAACGATTTTGCGATGCCCTTTATCATGGCGCCAGAAGCCGCCGCCGACCGCCTGTTCACGCATATGTCGTCGGACCGGTTCAAAACCAGCTTTCCCAAGGGTTTTTCGTTATTGTTCCGGCTAGGCCGGTTCCTGCCAGACTGGGCCTATTACAGGCTGTTTTCATGAAGCCCCGGGCAAGCGTTTAGCGTTGCGTGGAGATTGCAAGCCTGCGCGGTTTGCGATGTCATTTTTTTTGGATATTTGAGCCAAGTGGAATGTCAGAGGGCATTGCGGTGATCGGCGTATATCTTGCCAGCGCGGCCCCAGACCCCTTGGTCAATCTGTGTCAGTGCCAGAAGGGAGGGCAGAAGTTGCCCTGCGAAATGCTGTGATGCTTCGACAGGGAGCAGCGATGGCAGATTGTCGATCGCGGTGACGTCCAGCGGCGGTCTCTGGTGGACCCGGCGCATCGGCCTGTTCCATGAGGTGACGCGGTCATAGACCTTGATCGGCGAAAAATCACTTTCAGGATCGCAGGCGATATCACCGATCACGCTAAGTTTTCGCGGGCCGTATTTGGCATCTTCGTCGATGAAAACCGGCGTGTTGGTCCCTGCGAGGATGCAGCTGAGAAAAATGTCGTGGCGCAGGATTTCTGGATAGGGGCCGCCATGGGCCGTCTGTTCGATATCCCAGTCGGTAGTGGCAACGCCGACCTGACCGCAGAGATCACGGGCGCCGCTGCCAACCCGCCCGAGTGCGCCGATGATCAGAGCGGTGGGGGCCGCGCCTGCGTCGCGTAGCGCATGCCGGACATCCGTGCCCATTGTCTGACTTGCAGAGTAGACAGAAAGCGGCATCATCGTCTGGCCGCGTTTTGGCGCGCACCAGCATTTGATCGCAACGGCTGCGCCGGCGAAGCCCGCCCAGTAGCCGAACGCCGCCACGCGGCGACCGGCGGCGTCGAGGAGATACTCAAGATCATAAAGCGTGCCGCCACCCGCCCGGAGCCGTTCAAGAAGCGCCCGCCCGGCGGTTTGACCCTTATAGGCATGGGCGAACATGATGTGGCGGTGGCTTAGGGGCGATGTTTCGGGGACAAGCTCTTTGAGGCCGAAGATGATGGCGTCTTCGGGCGCATCGCGCCAACTGCCCGCCGGCGCGATTTTGCAACCCGCGCTGCGATAGCTGCCGGTTGCAATTGCGCGGTCTGGGCTGTCTTCGACCGTCACCTGAAATCCGGTCGCCAGAAGCGTCGCCGCGCCCTCGGGTGTCAAACCTGCGCGCGCTTCGTTCGGGCGCTCTTCGGTGCGCAGCCATAGGTGTGTCATTAAGTTTGCCTCACTCTCCGGGGTAGAGTGCACCGGGCGCTGCCGGTTGCAAGGCCGGTTAGCAGTTTTTTGTCAAAAGGATAGTGCTGCCTCATCCCCGGTCTGGACAGAAGTCATGGTTTAGCGGGGGGCTTTGGGGAAAGCCGATATGCCCGAAAACAACGTATCGCACTCACTTTTGCGCGGCTTATTGAACGCTTGTTCAGAAAAATATTGACCTGAACGTCTCTGGCGTCACTATGATGTCATGAATCGTCGGAAAGGCGGCATGCAGGATAACCTGCGCAAATGGGAGGGAAGACCGTGGACACGAGCCTAGGCGCGGCGGGTGAGCTGACTTCGATTCCGGCTCTGCTGGCGCGCAACGCGCGGGAGTTCGGTGACAGCCCTGCCAATCGCGAGAAAGAGTTCGGTATCTGGCAAAGCTGGACGTGGAGCCAGGTCGCCGAAGAAGTAGAGGCGCTTGCGCTGGGGCTTGTGGCGATCGGGGTCGGGGCCGGCGATCATGTCGCGATCATCGGCCGTAACCGCCCCTATCTTTACTGGGCGATGGTAGCGGTGCAGCGCGCGGGCGGTGTGCCGGTTCCCCTTTATCAGGACGCTGTTGGTGACGAGATCTCTTATGTGCTGGAGCATTGCGGCGCGCGGTTTATCATCGCCGGCGATCAGGAGCAGGTCGATAAGATCCTGGAGGTCGAAGGTCAGGTCGCGGCGCTGGAGCACATGGTCTATCTCGATCCGCGCGGGCTCAGAAAATACGATCATTCGCGGCTGACTTCTTATGCGGCGCTTCAGAATCGCGGGCGCGATATGCGCGAAGATCTGACGGGCGAGCTTGACCGGCGCACTGCGGCGCTGAACTATGACAGCACCTGTGTGATGCTTTACACATCCGGCACCACGGGCCGGCCGAAGGGTGTTGTGCTGTCAAATCGCAACATTATCGAGACCTCGAAAAACTCAGCCGAATTCGACCACCTTAGGGTCAATGACGAGGTTCTGGCCTATCTGCCCATGGCATGGGTCGGTGATTTCATCTTTTCGATCGGTCAGGCCTATTGGAGCGGGTTTTGCGTCAATTGCCCCGAAAGCGCCGATACAATGATGACCGATCTGCGCGAGATCGGGCCGACCTATTACTTTGCACCGCCACGGGTTTTCGAAACCCAGCTGACCAATGTGATGATCCGCATGGAGGATGCCAGCCGTTTCAAGCGCTGGCTGTTCAAAGTGTTCATGGATCATGCCAACAAGGTGGGTCCGAAAATACTGGATGGCGAGCAGGTGGGTTTTGGGGATCGGGTGAAATACGCCCTTGGGAACTTCTTTATTTATGGCCCGTTAAAAAACACTTTGGGTTTGTCGCGGGTGCGTGTTGGTTATACCGCCGGCGAGGCAATCGGACCCGAGCTCTTCGATTTCTATCGTGCGCTGGGCATTAACCTTAAACAGCTTTATGGCCAGACCGAGGCCAGCGTTTTCATCACTCAGCAAAAGGACAATGAGGTGCGCGCCGATACGGTGGGCACACCGACGCCGGGAGTTGAGTTGAAGATCGCCGAAAATGGCGAGGTGTTCTATCGCTCGCCCGGTGCCTTTGTCGAATATTTCAAAAACGCGGAATCGACGGCCGATACCAAGGATGCCGAAGGCTGGGTCGCGACAGGGGACGCTGGTTTCATCGAGGCGGATACCGGGCATCTGCGGATTATCGACCGGGCCAAGGACGTCGGCAAAATGGCTGACGGTCGCCTGTTTGCGCCGAAATATGTCGAGAACAAGCTGAAATTTTTCCCCAATATTCTAGAGGCCGTGGTCTTTGGTAACGGGCGCGAGAAATGTACGGCCTTTATCAATATCGACCTGACGGCGGTCGGAAACTGGGCCGAGCGTAACAATATCGCCTATGCCTCCTATCAGGAGTTGGCAGGCCACCCCAGGGTTCTCGACATGATCCAGAGCCATGTCGAAGAGGTGAATGCCAGCGTTGCCGCTGATGAGATGCTTTCGGGCTGTCAGATCCACCGCTTTCTGGTGTTGCACAAGGAGCTGGACGCCGACGATGGGGAGCTGACGCGCACCAGAAAGGTCCGCCGGCGCATCATCGAAGAGAAATTCGCCGATCTGATCACAGCGCTCTACGATAGTTCACCAACCGTTTCGACAGTGACCGAGGTCACCTATGAGGACGGGCGCAAAGGATCAATCTCGGCAACGCTGAGCATCCGGGACGCGGCGGTTTCGGGCGGGTCTGAAAGGATCGCGGCAGAATGAGATACATCGCCACGGGCATCAGAAAATTCGAACCATGTAAGGGTAGGGTTTCGTGAAGGACACCAATGAGAGCCGGGTAACCGAAGATGGGCGCACCATTGGCGGCATATTGATGGAGATGCGCAATATCACCCTCAGGTTCGGGGGGGTCGTGGCGATCAAGGATATCTCGTTCGATATTCGCGAGGGCGAGATCCGGGCGATCATCGGCCCCAATGGCGCCGGAAAGTCCAGCATGCTGAATGTCATATCGGGTTTTTACCACCCACAGGAAGGCGATGTTTTCTTTCGCGGTGAAAAACGCCCGGCGATGAAGCCCTATCAGGTGGCGAATATGGGCATTGCGCGCACGTTCCAGAATATCGCCCTTTTTGAGGGGATGAGCGTCCTGGACAATATCATGACCGGCCGGCTGACACATATGAAGTCGGGAATGCTGGCTCAGGCGATCTGGTGGGGCAAGGCCGAGCGTGAAGAGATAGAAAACCGCGAACTCGTCGAAAGGGTTATCGATTTTCTGGAGATTCAGGCGATCCGCAAAACCCCGGTTGGGCGCCTGCCGTATGGTTTGAAAAAGCGGGTCGAGTTGGGCCGCGCGCTGGCGTCTGAGCCAAAGCTGTTGCTTCTGGACGAGCCGATGGCGGGGATGAACGTTGAGGAAAAAGAGGATATGAGCCGCTTTATCCTTGATGTGAATGACGAATTTGGAACCACGATCGCGCTGATCGAACATGATATGGGCGTGGTGATGGACCTGAGCGACCGGGTTGTCGTGATGGATTACGGCAAAAAGATCGGTGATGGCACACCCGAAGAGGTGCGCAACAATCAGGATGTGATCGATGCCTATCTGGGGGTGGCCCATGACTGAGATATTCAGGCGATTTGCGGGGGGCGTCCTTCATCGGCGGTACAATGGTGCGGCCCGGCGCCGGGTTGAATATGTTGTCACAGCAGGGAGAGTGTGATGCCGGATCAGCTGTTATATGCGATGGAGGTCACACTGAACGGCCTGATGGCGGGGGTGCTTTATGCTCTGGTCGCGCTTGGGTTTGTTCTGATCTTCAAAGCCTCGGGGATTTTCAATTATGCCCAAGGTGTGATGGCGCTTTTTGCGGCGCTGACACTGGTGGGGATCATGGAAGGGCAGGTGCCTTTCGCCAATCTGATCAACGCGATTTTCGGAACTGAGATTCATACATTCGGCTGGCAGGTGCCTGCGGTACTGGCGATTGTGCTGACACTATTGGTGATGATCCTTCTGGCGTGGTGCGTGCAGAAATTTGTGATGCGCCATCTGGTCAATCAAGAGCCGATCATCCTGTTCATGGCGACCATCGGCCTGGCCTATTTTCTGGAAGGGCTGGGCGATCTTATGTGGGGCTCGGACATCAAGAAGCTGGATGTCGGCCTGCCTCAGGGGCTGAATGCTACCATCGACGATCTGACCTACGGCTGGTTCGGCTATGGGTTTTTCATCGACAATCTGGACATCATTGCGACGGTGGTTGCCGCCGTTCTGGTGATCGGGCTGACGGTTTTTTCGCAATATTCCAAACAGGGCCGGGCGCTGCGCGCGGTGGCGGACGACCATCAGGCGGCGCTGAGTGTTGGCATTTCGCTGAACTACATCTGGGTTCTTGTCTGGTCGATCGCGGGGTTTGTGGCACTGGTGGCCGGGATCATGTGGGGCACGAAATCGGGGGTTCAGTTTTCGCTGAGCCTGATTGCGCTGAAGGCCCTGCCGGTTCTGATGCTGGGCGGCTTTACCTCGATCCCCGGGGCGATCGTTGGCGGGCTGATCATCGGTGTGGGCGAGAAGCTGTTTGAGTTTCTGATCGGGCCCATGGTGGGCGGGGCGACCGAGAACTGGTTCGCCTATGTTCTGGCGCTTTTGTTCCTGGTCTTCCGGCCGCAGGGGCTTTTCGGGGAGAAGATCATTGAGCGGGTTTGAAGCGATGCTGCGCCCTTTAGCGTCACTTTTGACGGCGGCGGCGGGATTTGAGTATTTGGGCAAAGAAGAACATGGCAGGGCGGTCGCAGTGTCTATCGGATCCGCTGAGGGAAGGGGATAATCATGTTTTATCGTGAGGCCGGCGATTTCAATACGTCCTACAAGCAGGACAACCAGACGTTTCCGATCAAATTCGACCGCTGGCGCTATTATGCGGTTCTGGCGGTGGCATTTGGAGTGGTCCCTTTCTTTATCAATGATTATTGGGCCAATGCGGTTTTTGTTCCTTTTCTGATCTATACGATTGCCGCGATCGGGTTGAATATTCTGACCGGATATTGCGGGCAGCTGAGTCTGGGGACCGGCGGGTTCATGGCGGTGGGGGCTTATGCGGTTTACAAGCTGATGACCGCGTTTCCGGATGTTTCCATCGTCATTCACGTGATCCTAGCGGGCGGGATTACGGCGGCTGTGGGGGTGCTTTTTGGTCTGCCGAGCCTGCGGATCAAGGGGTTTTATCTGGCGGTGGCGACGCTTGCGGCGCAGTTTTTTCTGGTCTGGCTGTTTAATCGCGTGCCGTGGTTTTACAACTATTCCGCCTCCGGCCAGATCTCGGCGCCCGAGCGCACGGTTGTTGGTGTGGCGGTGACCGGGGCCAATACCGAGGCCTGGGCGAAATATATGATCAGTCTGGTTTTTGTGGTGGCCTGTGCCTGGCTGGCGCGCAATCTGACGCGTGGCACAATCGGGCGCAAGTGGATGGCGATCCGCGATATGGATATTGCCGCCGAGATCATCGGGGTGAACCCGCTGACCGCGAAACTGAGCGCTTTTGCCGTGTCCTCATTTTTCGTGGGAATATCGGGCGCGCTGTTCTTTTCGGTTTATCTTGGTGCGGTTGAGGTCGGCGAGGCCTTTGGCATTCAGAAATCGTTTCTGGTTCTGTTCATGATCATCATCGGCGGGCTGGGGTCGATATTCGGCTCATTCGCGGGGGCGGCCTTTCTGGTGCTGTTGCCGGTCCTTCTGAAAAATACGCTGGTTGGCGGCTTTGGATGGGCGACGGATCTGGCAGCACATTTTGAGTTGGTGATCGTCGGCGGGCTGATCATAAGTTTTCTGATCATGGAGCCGCATGGATTGGCGCAGCTTTGGCGCGTGGCCAAGGAGAAGCTGAGGTTATGGCCATTTCCGCATTAGCAGGCGGCAAGGCCGTTTGCGGGTGAGCGAAAGAGCCCCGCAGGCATGGCCATGGATCGGGGGTGAACCCCGGCGAGACTGAATAGAGAATATCAAACCAAGGGAGGAAAGAACAAATGAAGAGACTTGCAGCATTAACGGTTGCGGCGGTGATGGCCGCGGCGCCGGCGATGGCGGAGCTGGTATTTCCGTCGTTGTCCTACCGGACGGGCCCCTATGCGGCCAACGGTATACCTTTTGCCGACGGATACGCCGATTATTTCACGCTTGTAAACGAGCGCGATGGCGGTATCGGCGGCATCAAGACACGGATCGTCGAGTGTGAAACGGGCTATAACACCGAAAAAGGTGTTGAGTGCTATGAAAGCACCAAGGGTGAAGGCGCCCTGATCTATCAGCCGCTTTCGACCGGTATAACCTATCAGCTGATCCCCAAGGTGACGGCAGATGGTATCCCCTTGCATTCGATGGGTTACGGCCGCACCTCGGCTTCCAACGGTAAGGTTTTCAAGTGGGTCTTCAACTATCCGACCAACTATTGGAATGGCGCCTCGATCATGATCAAATATATCCTTGGTCAGGAAGGCGGCGACATCAAGGGCAAGAAGATCGCTCTGGTCTATCACAATTCGGCCTATGGCAAGGAGCCGATCCGCACGCTTCAGGAGCTGTCCAAGAAGCATGGGTTTGAACTGTCCCTTCTGCCGGTGGACCACCCGGGGCAGGAGCAGAAGTCGCAATGGCTTCAGATCCGGCGCGAAAAGCCCGATTATGTGCTGATGTGGGGCTGGGGCGTGATGAACCAGGTTGCCATTCAGGAAGCCGCGAACATCCGCTTTCCTATGGATAAGTTCATCGGCATCTGGTGGTCTGGATCGGAGAACGACGTGTTGCCGGTGGGTGCCAAGGCCGATGGCTATAAGGCGCTGAACATGAACCTGCCGGGATCGGATTTTCCGATTTACGCCGATCTGAAGAAATATGTCTTTGACAAGGGCATGGCAGCCGGTGCCGGCGATCAGGCGGGTACGGTATTGTACAACCGCGGGCTTTACGCGGCGATGCTGGCTGTGGAAGCGGCCAAGAAGGCGCAGGAAATCCACGGTGTTGCTCAGATCACCCCGGCGATGATGCGTGACGGAATGGAGGCGCTGGATATTACGGCGGCAAAGATGGACGCCCTTGGCGTGCCAAATTTTGGCCCGGAATTTTCGGTCTCTTGCGCCGATCATGGTGGCGGCGGTCAGGCCGTTGTTCAGCAGTGGGACGCCAAAGCCGGCAAGTGGAATGTGATCTCGGATTTCATCACGCCGGACAAAAGCGTGATCGATCCGCTGATCGAAGAAGATTCCATGGCCTATGCCAAGGAAAACAACATTCAGTTGCGTTGTAACTGATCAGCTATTTTCCCGGCCGCCGGGTGAGCCGGCGGCCGGGGATTTTGAGTATTTGAACAAAGAAGAAGCACATGCTGGACGATAGCCGGACCTCAGAGACGCTTTTGGCGGTCAATAATATAGAGGTGATTTACAATCATGTGATCCTGGTGCTGAAAGGCGTGTCACTGAGTGTACCCAAGGGTGGCATCACCGCGCTTTTGGGTGGCAATGGTGCCGGCAAGACCACGACCTTGAAGGCGGTGTCGAACCTGCTTCATTCCGAGCGCGGCGAGGTGACCAAAGGATCGATCACCTATCGGGGGGAGCCGGTTGCGGCGTCCAGCCCATCGGATCTGGTCAAACGCGGTGTGATCCAGGTGATGGAGGGGCGCCATTGTTTCGAGCATTTGACGGTGGAAGAGAACCTGATGACCGGGGCTTATACGCGCTCCGACGGCCATGCGGCGATCAACGCCGATCTGGAGATGGTCTACACCTATTTTCCGCGTCTGAAAGAGCGACGCAAAAGTCAGGCCGGTTATACCAGTGGCGGAGAGCAGCAGATGTGTGCGATCGGCAGGGCGTTGATGAGCCGGCCTGAGACGATCCTGTTGGATGAGCCATCGATGGGCCTTGCGCCGCAGCTGGTGGAAGAGATCTTTACTATCGTCAAGAACCTCAATGAAAAAGAAGGGGTGTCTTTTCTTTTGGCCGAGCAGAACACCAATGTCGCGCTGAGGTTTGCACATTACGGTTATATTCTGGAGAGTGGCCGCGTAGTGATGGATGGGCCGGCGGCCGAGTTGCGCGAAAATCCGGACGTGAAGGAATTCTATCTGGGGGTTTCGGACGAGGGGCGCAAATCCTTTCGCAATGTTCGCAGTTACCGCAGGCGCAAGCGTTGGCTGAGCTGAGCGGTTTGGGGGGCAGCTGCCTCGCGGGCCGTGGTTTGAAATCCGCTTAATTTTAAAGGTTAAGCGGGAATTCACCTACCTCTGATACGCCTTGAAACAGGGTGAAATTTGAGGTGGTGAGATGAGTGCGCAGAGCAATGCGCCCATTATCATCAAGAAAAAGAAAATCATTGCGGGCGGCGGGCATCATGGTGGTGCCTGGAAAGTCGCCATATTTTCATTTCCTTAAGCAAACGGCGCTTTTGCGTCGTTGTGATTATGCCCGCCGCAAGGATGCGGTGCGGGCCAGGGTGCCTTCTGACGGCTACGGGATTGCCGTTTTTTGCAAGCCCGTGCCACCCGACAATGGGTGCAGAGCCGACCCTGTCGCTGAATTCCTAAGAGTTTGCTAAGCAGCGCTGTTCAATTACGGTGGATTTGACTTAAAGCGCCGCCAACACTGTGCCGGCCTTTCCCGTCTATCAGGCCCGCCGCTCGATCGAGGTACCGGGGGCGGGGCCGACCGTCTGCCGCGCACCTTGTTGATTATATGTGTTCAAAGTCCCCGACCCATCGCGCAGCACCTTCAGGCGCGAAGTCACGGCCCGGATGCCCTTGAGGACAGAGCCAAGCAGATGCTGGTTCTTTTCGGCCTTCCGGCGGAGCCGTTGCAGTATCGCGGAATCACCCGGCTGCGGCGGGGCCTCAGCGGTCAGAAACGCCTCTTTCTGCGTGCCCAGCCGGGCCACGACCTCAATCTCTCCGGCAAGAATGGCCTCGCGCTCCTGATCCAGAAGCGACTCAAGCTCGGCATAGAAAGTCTCAGCTCCCATCCGCGCGCTCCTTCAATGCCTCAAAAATATGTTCCGCCAGACCAATCCCGCCGGATTTCGTAATTTCTTCGGCCTGTGCCCGCACCAGAAGCGAGGAAAACTGCTCCTCCCCGGCGCCGCCGCCGAATTGTGAGCGGACCTTTCCCAGCCCGGCATTTTTCAGCATCTCGGCCAGAAAACTGGCCTCAAGCTTTTCCGCCGCGCTGCGAAGCACACGGTCTTCGGGTGACAGGGCGGTCGCCGGCGGAATGGCCTGCGGAGTAATCTCAACCATATATGCTCCGATAATTCGTGGCGGTTTTCGCTTTATGCGCTGATCGCGGTAAAGATTGAGTAACCAACTTGACCCATAGTCGCCCCAGCTGAGGAAGAATTCCGGGGAGCAGATATGCTGAATTTTCTGACGTCGAGTACGTTTTTGACCATGAGCGATGGGCGGGTGGCATCCGAAGGCGATGTCGATGTTTCGGTGGGCGCCGAGGGTGAGAATGGCTTTCAGGATGTGTTTTCGGCGCAGGGCGTGCAAACCGCCGAGGCGGGCGCGCCGGGCGATGCACAGCCGGCGGCTGAGGTTGAACTGTCCGATGGCGCGCTTGCGCTTTTTTTGCCGCCAGACATGTCCCGGCAGGTTCTTCTGCCGGGCGCTTTGACCGCTGAGACAGCGGAAGAAGCTGCGCAACTACCTGAAGGCGTTGCGACCTCCGCAGATCTGGATCTCACCGGCATTCTTTCGGCGAAGGCCCGTGCCGAAGGTAATGCCGCTGCACAGCAGCAGCCCCTTCGCTCCACCGCTGAAAAGCCGCTGCCAGCCGGCTTACTGGCCGCAAACAAAGCCGCCGCGGCGACCCTGGCTGGGACGCCGCGCGAACAGGCCGGGGCCGGACTGGCCGCCGGGATGGTGCCCGCCATTCAGGCCGGCGAAACGGGCGTACCCGGAAACGAGGCGCCGGCCGCCGCGACCGAAGTGCTGCCAGCCGTGGCGATGGCGCTGGCGCAGCGGCGCGGTGGCACAAGCGACGGGCCTGTTGGGGCGGCGGCCCCGCTGCCTTCGGCAAAGGAACTTCTGGCCGCTTCGCAAGAGGGTGATACGGCCACTGCAAAAGATCTGCCCGCCGCCGCATCCGGCGATAATCCGGGCAGGCAATTGGCATCCAATTACGATCCCCGAACGGTCGGGATAGCGCCCTCGGGTGGGTTGGCCTTGCCGGGCCAGATGCAAAACCTCTCCGCCCTTGGCGCCGAAGAAACCCTTGTGCGGGACGGCACGGTTTCGGACATCCAGCGCTTTGAGTTTCAGGGCCCGGCCTCTGTTGCACATCGAACCGACGCTGCCTTGATGCGCCCCGAAATCGCAGCCTCGGTTTCGCGGCAACTGGTCGAAGTGGCGGCGCAGGCAGCAGGCAAGCCCGTTGAACTGCAGTTGAACCCGCAGGAGCTTGGGCACGTTCGGCTGCGGGTCACCACCACCGACAGCGGCGTCACTGTCAGCATCATGGCCGAGCGCCCCGAAACGCTCGATCTGTTGCGGCGCAATATCGAGCAGCTGGCGCGCGATTTCCGCGATATCGGCTTTTC
>JASBSV010000051.1 GCA_030148745.1 Paracoccaceae bacterium | reverse complement strand
CGGTTGCGTTCTTGTCAAACCCCGCCGCAAGCCCCACCGGATTGGGCAGGGTCAGCCCGGCCAGACGCGTAACCAGCCGCGGCGTGCTAAAGGGGCCGGGGGCCGGCGCAAGCCCCGTGCGCAGTGCCCTGATCGACAGGCCATGCGCCAGTTCGGGGTCGAGCCGGTGCATGACCGAAAGGCCCAGCTTTTCGATAGGGTTCAAACCACACCCTCTGGAAAGACATGCGCGCCATCGGCCAGAGGCAGGGGTTTGGCCCAGATAACCTCGCTCAGTGCCAGAGCGCGGAAGAGATGCGGAAAAAGCGCCCCGCCGCGCGACGGCTCCCAGCGCAGGGCGGGGCCCATGGCCTTGCTGTCCAGCGCCAGCAGCATCAGGTCTTCTTCGCCCGCGAAATGGCGCCTTGCGGTTTCGGCCACATGTTCAGCGGTTGAAAAATGGATATAGCCATCGCTCAGGTCGATCGGCGCGCCAAGGGTGGTGCCGTTCTGCTGCAGTTCAGCCCATTCATCGGCGCGGAATATCTTGTACATCATCATGGGCCCGAGGGATGCCCGCTTGGCCCCGGCGCGTCAAGCGGCGCGATGGCTGAAATTTCACCGTTCTGTAACACCGCAGGCTTTGACACACGCCATCTGTGACGCCACGATGGGATATCTGTCCACAAGGGGGTTTTCCCATGCTCACACGTTTTATGACAACCGCCGCCGCGCTTGCGCTGTCGGCCGGTGCGGCGTCGGCGGATTATTCGCTGACGATCCTGCACACCAATGATTTCCATTCCCGTTTCGAGCCGATCTCGAAATATGACAGCGGCTGCAAGCCCGAAGACAATGCCGAGGGCAAATGTTTCGGCGGCTCGGCGCGTCTGGTCAGTGCGGTCGAAGCGGCGCGCGCCAAGACCAACAATTCGATCCTTGTCGATGGCGGCGATCAGTTCCAGGGCTCGCTCTTTTATACCTATTACAAGGGCAAGGCCGCGGCCGAGATGATGAACAAGCTGGGCTATGATGCGATGACCGTGGGCAACCACGAGTTTGACGACGGCCCCGAGGTTCTGCGCGATTTCATCAATGCGGTAGAATTCCCGGTGGTCATGTCGAACGCCGATTATTCGGGCGAGCCTTTGCTGGCCGGCAAGCTGACCAAATCGGTGGTCATTGAACGGGGCGGTGAAAAGCTGGGCCTGATCGGCCTGACGCCGCGCGACACTGACGAGCTTGCCAGCCCGGGCAAGAACGTCATCTTCAAGGACCCCGCCGAAAGCGTTCAGGCCGAGGTGGACAAGCTGACGGCAGAAGGGATCAACAAGATCATCGTGCTCAGCCACTCGGGCTATGAGGTGGAAAAGGCCGTGGCCGCGGCGACAACGGGCGTAGATGTGATTGTCGGCGGGCATTCGCATACGCTGTTGTCGAATACCGATAAAAAGGCCGCCGGCCCCTATCCCACGATGGTGGGCAATACCGCGATTGTCACCGCGCGCTCTTATGGCAAATATCTGGGTGTTCTGAACGTCACATTCGATGACGCCGGAAACCTGATCGAGGCCAAGGGCGATCCGGTTCTGATCGATGGCACCGTTGCCGAAGAAAGCGCCACCAAGGCGCGGATTACCGAACTTGCCAAGCCGCTGGACGAGATCCGCAACAAGGTTGTCGCCAGCGCCGCCAAAGGCATCGACGGCGACCGCAAAAGCTGTCGCGCGGTGGAATGCGAGATGGGCAACCTTGTGGCCGACGCCATGCTTGCGCGGGTGCGTGATCAGGGTATTCAGATCGCCATTCAGAACGGTGGCGGGCTTCGGGCCTCGATCGACGAGGGCAAGGTGACGATGGGCGAGGTGCTGACCGTGCTGCCGTTCCAGAACACCCTTTCGACCTTTCATGTCGATGGTGCCACGGTGCTTGCCGCGCTGGAAAACGGTGTCAGTCAGGTTGAAAAGGGCGCGGGTCGTTTTGCTCAAGTTGCCGGCCTGAAATACAGCTTTGATCCCTCCAAAGAGGCCGGCAGCCGCGTCAGCGATGTGATGGTTTCGGACGGCAAGGGCGGCTGGTCGCCGATTGATCCGGCGGCAAGCTATGGCGTTGTTTCCAACAACTATGTGCGCAATGGCGGGGACGGCTATAAGATGTTCATCACCGCCAAGAACGCCTATGACTATGGCCCGGATCTGGCCGATGTGACGGCCGAATATCTGGCATCCAAGGCGCCTTATACGCCTTATGTCGATGGGCGTATCACCCGCAAGTAACCGGCGGTTCGATTGCGAAAAGGGGCGTGGGCCGGCGGGCCTATGCCCCTTTTTCATGCGCTGCTTGTGGCGCGCGCGCCAGCGGCGAAAAAGAAGCCGCGCACAAGGCGCGGCCTGTCCAGTTCAGGGAGATAAGTCATTCCGGCGCATCGGGCGCCGTTGTCACTTGGTCCTAGCTGGCATCCAGGGAGGTTAATGCCAACTACACTTTCGTATAGCATCGAAATGCGGCTTTTCTGAGGCAGGGGGCTGTGGTGCGCGGGCCATAGGCGGCGGGGCGCGGCGCATCTTGGTGCAGGGCCCGGCGCGATACCGGGCCCCGGCATTTTCGGGGTTATTTACCGGTAGGGATCGGCTGCAGCTTCAGCTCGCTGTCGCTGGCCGGGATAAAGCCGTA
>JASBSV010000050.1 GCA_030148745.1 Paracoccaceae bacterium | reverse complement strand
CGGGCCGATCTGAGGCGCGCAAAATCGTCGCCTGCGTGATAGCTTGACCTTGTCAGGGGCGTGGCCGAAACCATCAGGAACCCCTTACCATAAGCCGCCGTTTCAAGGGCCGCGAATTCCTCGGGCGTCACGAAGCGGTCGACGCGGTGGTGTTTTGGGGTCGGCTGAAGATACTGGCCGATGGTCAGAAAATCGATATCTGCAGCGCGCATGTCATCCATCACCGCATGGACGGCCTGTCGGGTTTCGCCCAGACCGACCATGATGCCCGATTTGGTGAACATGGTCGGGTCAAGCTCTTTCACCCGCTGCAAAAGCCGAAGCGAGTGAAAATAGCGGGCGCCGGGGCGGACCTCGGGGTAAAGGCCGGGCACAGTTTCAAGGTTGTGATTGAAGACATCCGGCCTGGCCGCGACGACCGTTTCCAGAACCTGCGGCGCGCATTTCAGGAAATCGGGGGTCAGGATTTCGATCGTGGTCTGCGGCGACTGTCGGCGCACGGCACGTATGGTCTGGGCAAAATGTTCGGCCCCGCCGTCCTCGACATCGTCTCGGTCGACGCTGGTGATCACGACGTGGTTAAGCCCCAGTTTTTTGACCGCATCGGCCACCCTTCCCGGCTCGAACACATCCAGCGCTTCGGGCGGTTTGCCGGTGGCGATATTGCAGAACGAGCAGGCCCGGGTGCAAACCTCGCCCATGATCATCATGGTGGCGTGACCCTGGCTCCAGCATTCGCCGACATTGGGACAGCCCGCCTCTTCGCAGACTGTCACAAGCTTGTTGTCGCGCAGGATATCGCGCGTTTGTTTGTAGCCCGCCGAATTGGGCGCCTTGACCCTGATCCAATCGGGCTTGCGCGGCTGGGCATTATCCGGCCGGTGAGCTTTTTCGGGGTGCCGTTGCTGGGGAAGTTTCAGATCGCGCGCCATCTACCGGTCCTTTGTTGACAGCGCCTTCTTAGCCGGTTGCAAAGCGAATGTCAGGGGGCAGTCGCACCCCGAAAACCGCCATTGCGCAAAATGCATGGCAAGGCCGGGGCCGGCAGGTTCATCCGATCAAAGGCGCCCTGCCGCCATTGGTGCTGGCGTAATGGCGCTTAAGGCGCTGAAGTGCGATCCGCAGGACGATCTTGCCCGAACGCGCCGACCAGCCCATGCGCTTTTCCGCCGCCTCCATGCCTTCCAGAAAACAGCAGCAGCGAAGCACTACATCGCCCAGCCCTGGACCCAGCTCTTCAAGCGCCGCGGAGACGCGCGCGCGCGCGCCCGACGGCCCCTCGCCCAGCCCGGCATCCCCGGCAAAGGCGCCGCGATCGCCGCCGGTCATGAAACGCTCCCAGTTCTGCGCCACGCGCGGGCCCATCTGGGCCAGCTCAAAATCCTCTCTCAGCCTTTCACCCGCCGCGACCAGATCATCCGCCAGAAAGCTCTGCCCATCCTTATCCTTGCGCCTTGCCAGAGCGGCCAGCGGGCTTTCAGCCAGATTATAGCGATAGCGCCGCCGCGCCCCGGTTTGCTCATCCGGCAGGGTCTTTTCACCCCAAACCCGGTGCTGCTCGGCGAAAACGGCCGGGGCCTCGGCAAAGCCGCGCGCATCGGCCTGATCGGCCAACAGCCGTTTCAGTGCCGCCTTGCCAGCCCCGGTAATCACATAGCGCGCCACCTTGCCCGCCGTGCGGCAAGTGATCCAATCCTTCAGCGCCATCGCCTGCGCCACCTGCCGGTCCACCACAGCGGTACGCGCCGTGCGCCCGCCGGGCAGATCGCGCACCACGACCGCCTTTTCCATCTCCTTGGCTACGGCCAGAACCGCGCCGGTCTCACATAGGCGGCGCAGAACCCTGCGCGCCTCCCTTTCCACGGTTGTTTCATCGGGGGCGGCGTTGATCTGGCGCGGCTGGGCTGTCATTCTGGGCATATCCTTACAATCATCAGCATGAGACCTGCGGAAGTGCACGGCACCAAGCGTCACCAGCGCTGCATCCACAAGCGGATCGTCGCGACGGTTTTCGAACCGGCGTATCTGCCGCAGAACGGTCGAGGCATGACAACCTTTGCCGCGCGCCAATGCGCGGATCGAAAGCCCTTTTTCAGTGTGAAAAAGATAGGTTCGCGCCGCATCCGGCACCCAACAGGGCAAAGCCGCCCGGCTGTCTGTCGTTTGCGATAGGTTGGCCATGTTACCCTCCTGGCTGGGTCGAAACGCAAATTTCTTGATACAACACACACAACCTAAAGTTGTATTGGTTACCGATATGTTAAATTTCGCGACGATCCATAGTATTGTTTCTAATTCCTAAACAATTTTGAAAGGAACGCGCGGCGCTCGGATCGCAGGCGCAACACCCCGCCTGACTGCCCGACTATGGCCCCGGAAACGAACCGGAGATTACGCCATGACCGATATTCTGAGCCTTTTGAAAACTCTGCGCCGGCCCCGCCTTTTAATCCGCGCCGCCCGTCTGGGCCAAAGCGACTATAACCGAAGCCGCGATCTGCGCCGGGTCATGAAATCGACCACCCTGCCCAGCCCCGCCAGGGCGGTGATGAGCCTGATCAACCGCGAAGCGGAACTGGAAGAGGCGCGCAAATCAGGCGCGGCCACCTATTCCATCGCTCAGCATGTCGATATTCTGGTGGCCATGATGGGTGAGGCACGGCTTCTGGCCGCCCATCGTTAAAGCGACCGGCAGCCAGTTCCACTTGGTTAAAATATCCAGATCCGGCGCGCGGGCCGGGCGCTGCCCTCAGACAAAGGCGTCCGGCATCGAGGCTTTCTTTTTCTCCACATATTCGCTCAGCGCTTCGGCGATCGCCGGGTCAAGCTGTGGCTGGCGGTAGTTCTCCAGCAGGTATTTGACCCGCTGGCTCGCCAAAGTCTGGGTGTCGCGCGCGCCCTCTTCGTCCCAGGTCTCGAAGGGTTTGTAGTCCAGCACACTGGTGCGCCAGAAGGCTTCCTTGAAGTTGCGCTGCGTGTGATCGCATCCAAGGTAATGACCGCCCGGCCCGACCTCGCGGATGGCATCCATTGCCTGCGCATCTTCGTCAATAGCCACCCCTGCGGCCAGTTTATGCAACACACCCAGCTGGTCGGCATCCATCACGAATTTCTCGTAACTGCTGACCAACCCGCCTTCCAGCCAGCCACAGGAATGCAGCATAAAGTTCACGCCCGACAAAAGCCCCGCATTCAGCGAATTGGAGGTCTCATAAGCGGCCTGCGCATCGGGCAGTTTCGAGCCGCAAAACGACCCGGCCGAGCGATAGGGCAGCCCCAGACGCCGGGCCAGCTGCCCCGCGCCATAGGTGATCTGGCTGGCCTCGGGGGTGCCGAATGTAGGCGCGCCCGAGTTCATGTCGATCGAGGTGACAAAGGCGCCAAAGACCACCGGCGCGCCGGGGCGGATCAGCTGACTATAGGCAACCCCGGCCAGAACCTCGGCCAGAACCTGTGTCAGCGTGCCGGCCACCGACACCGGCGCCATCGCGCCGCCGACGATAAAGGGCGAGATGATGCAGGCCTGATTTGCCGCGGCATAAACCTCCAGCGCGCCCATCATCGTACTGTCAAAGGTCAGGGGCGAGTTGATGTTGATCAGCGATGTCATCACCGTGCGATCATTCAGACCGCCAAACAGGATATCCGACATCTCGACCGAATCGCGGGCGCGCACCGGCTCGGTCACCGAGCCCATATAGGGTTTGTCCGACAGGGTCATATGGGCGTGCAGCATGTCCAGATGCCGCTTGTTGACCGCCACATCCGTCGGCTCGCACACCGTGCCGCCCGAATGGTGCAGCCATTTCGACATATAGCCCAGCTTCACGAAATTGCGGAAATCCTCCATCGTGGCATAGCGCCGCCCGCCGGCCGCATCGCGCACGAAGGGCGGCCCGTAAACCGGGGCCAGCACAAGGTTGCGCCCGCCGATTTCAACGTCGCGCTCGGGGTTACGGGCGTGCTGAACGAATTTCGACGGCGCCGTCGCGCAGAGCTTGCGCGCCAGCCCCTTGGGCAGGCGCACGCGCTCACCGCTGACATCCGCGCCCGCCTCTTTCCAGCGCTTCAATGCCTCGGGGTTTTCAACGAAATTGACACCGATCTCTTCCAGAACCGTTTCGGCATTGGCCTCGATGATTTCAAGCGCCTCTTCGGTCAGAACCTCAAAGTCGGGAATGTTGCGGGTGATATATTTCGCCGCCTCGATGCGAACCGCCGTCCGCTCGGCCCGCCGGGCAGCCCCGCCGCCACCGCGCTTGCGTGTTGGTGCTTGTGTCATAACAGTCCCTATTGATCACTTGCGCCCTCAGATACCCTGAAACGCGCCCGCCAGTACTAAATTTCCGCCCTTTGAGGTGCGAAAACGACATCCCCGGCGGATCGGGGGCAAAACTTGGGCCCGGGGCGGGAAATCTTGCAAAAAAACGCCCCCGCCGCTTGCAGGCACGCGCTGTCCTGAATACTGCCTTGCCATGACACAGAAATCCCATGACCGACCTGCAGGTTTCGTCCCGCATCCGCGCGCGCTTCTTCCCGGCGCGGCCTGGATCGCCTTTGGCATCGCGACCAGTTTCTTTCTGCTGGAATTTCTGGTCCGGGTAGAGCCTAGTCTGGCCACCAACGACATAGCGCAGTGGTTCGAGCTAAGCGCCGGCGGGTTCGGCGTGCTGTCGAGCCTGTTTTTCTGGATCTATGCGCCAATGCAAATGGTGGTGGGGCTGTTGCTTGACCGCTACGGGGCACGGCGCACCATCGTGCCGGCGATCCTGCTTTGCGCGCTGGGGCCAATCCTGTTTGCAGCCACAAACCAACCGGTAATCGCTGGCGTTGGACGATTGCTGATGGGATTTGGTGGCGCCTTCGGCTTTGTGGGTGCGCTTTACGTCGTCAACCACCGCTTTGCGCCGGAACGTTTCGCGGTGCTGTCCGGGCTGGTCAACGCGGTGGGGATGCTGGGCACGGCTATTGCCGGGGTCTACCTGTCGTCGCTGGTGGCCGTCGCAGGATGGCGCACGGTCTTTACCTATACCGGGATCGGCGGGATCGGCCTGTTCATTCTCGCACTGGTGTTCTTTCACGCGCCGCGCGCCCATCCCGAACACGAACCGGGCCGCATTCGGCGCGACCTCACAACCGTTCTGCGGTCGCGTCATATCTGGGCGGTGGCGCTGTTGGGAGCGCTTTATTATGCGCCGGTCAACGTGTTCGGCGGGCTCTGGGGGGTGACATCGCTGAAAACCGACCACCACCTCAGCCAGGTAAGTGCGGAATTCGCAGTGTCGCTGATTTTCTGGGGGATGGCGGTGGGCAGCGTTCTGTCAGGCATTCTCGCCGATGCGCTGGGACATCGCAAATGGCTACTGGTGGTGGGTGCGGCGCTGTGTGGGCTGGCCTACGCGGGCGCGATTTTCCTGCCCTACCAGAGCACGGCGCCAATTGCCGTTCTGCTGTTTGTCGGCGGACTGGCCGGAGGGCCACAGATGCTGACCTTCGCCATGGCCAAGGAAGCTTACCCTGCCCGGGTCTCGGGCAGCGTGATCGCGTTTGTCAACATGATCGGGATTGGCGGGGCGCTGGTGTTCCAGCCGCTGGTGGGGCATCTGATCGATCTTTTTCACGGGAACGACACCGTGGCGATGACGATTATTCCGGCCGCTCCACTGATTGCGGCCCTGCTGGGAATGACGCTGGCACCCGAGCGTCACCCGGACCATATTTCTTGATCCAATCCCCCTCTTGATGCGGGCACGCCAACCCACTATGCCAACGCCATGACATCCCATGACCGCCTATTAATCATCGATTTCGGATCTCAGGTGACGCAGCTGATCGCGCGCCGCCTGCGCGAGCTGAACGTCTATTGCGAAATTCACCCGTTTCAGAATGTCGATGCCGCTTTCCTGAAAGAATTCGCGCCCAAGGCGGTGATCTTTTCGGGCGGCCCGGCCAGTGTGATCGACGCAAATTCGCCGCGCCCGCCAGCCGGCGTTTTCGATCTGGGCGTTCCGATCCTTGGCATCTGCTATGGCCAGCAGGTGATGATGGAGGAACTGGGCGGCAAGGTCGAGCGCGGCCATGGCACGGCCGAGTTTGGCCGCGCCTATGTCAAACCCACCGGCGAAGAGCTTGATCTGCTCGAAGGCTGGTTCACCGCCGAGACCGAGCAGGTCTGGATGAGCCATGGCGATCACGTCGCGCGCATCGCGCCGGGGTTCAAGGTTTACGGCACCTCGCCGAACGCGCCCTTTGCCATCACCGCCGATGTCAGCCGCCATTTCTATGCGGTTCAGTTCCACCCCGAGGTGCATCACACCCCCAATGGCGCGCGGCTTTATGAAAACTTTGTCCGGATTGCGGGGTTCAAGGGCGACTGGACCATGGGCGCCTACCGCGACGAGGCGATTGCCCGCATCCGCGAACAGGTGGGCGATGCCAAGGTGATCTGCGGTTTGTCGGGCGGCGTGGACAGTTCGGTCGCGGCGGTTCTGATCCACGAAGCGATCGGCGATCAACTGACCTGCGTTTTTGTCGATCACGGGCTTTTGCGCAAGGGCGAGGCCGAAGAGGTCGTCACCATGTTCCGCGATCACTATAACATGCCGCTGATCCATGCCGACGAACAGGAGCTGTTTTTGTCGGCGCTGGACGGCGAGAGCGATCCCGAAACCAAGCGCAAGACTATCGGGCGGCTCTTTATCGATGTCTTTCAGAAACACGCCTCGGACGTCGGTGGCGCCGAATTTCTGGCTCAGGGCACACTCTATCCCGATGTCATCGAATCGGTCAGCTTTTCGGGCGGCCCTTCGGTGACGATCAAATCGCACCACAATGTCGGCGGATTGCCTGAAAAGATGGGCCTGAAACTGGTCGAGCCGCTGCGCGAGCTTTTCAAGGATGAGGTGCGCGCCCTGGGCCGCGAGCTTGGCCTGCCGGCCAGTTTCATCGGCCGCCACCCCTTTCCCGGCCCCGGGCTTGCGATCCGCTGCCCCGGCACGATCACCCGCGAGAAACTGGATATCCTGCGCGAGGCGGATGCCGTCTATATCGACCAGATCCGCCGCCATGGTCTTTATGACGAGATCTGGCAGGCCTTTGTCGCCATCCTTCCGGTGCGCACCGTGGGGGTGATGGGCGACGGGCGGACCTATGATTTCGCCTGCGCCCTGCGCGCTGTCACCAGCGTCGATGGGATGACCGCCGATTACTATCCCTTCAGCCACGAGTTTCTGGGCGAGACCGCAACGCGGATCATCAACGAGGTGCCCGGCATCAACCGCGTGACCTATGACATCACCTCAAAACCGCCGGGCAC
>JASBSV010000049.1 GCA_030148745.1 Paracoccaceae bacterium | reverse complement strand
AACCCAAGGCCACCGCCTTGCGCAGGGTCTCAAACAGATCATCGGTTTCCTGTGGCGTCAGAACCGCCGTCGGTTCATCAAGGATAAGGATGCGCGCATCGCGGTACAGCGCCTTGAGAATTTCGACCCGCTGACGCTCTCCCACCGCGAGGTTTCCGACGATGGCCTCAGGATCGACCCGCAAGCCAAAGTCGTCGGCAAGCTTTTTGATCCGCGCTGTCGCCCCGGCCCGGTTGAGCGAGGGCTTCCACAAAGGTTCGGTCCCCAGAACGATATTTTCCAGCACCGTCATATTATCGGCCAGCGTAAAGTGCTGATGCACCATGCCAACGCCCGCGTTCAGCGCGGCGCGCGGATTGCCGGGGGGCAGGGGGTTGCCAAAAACCTCGACCGTTCCGCTGTCGGCGGTGTACTGGCCAAAGAGGATATTCATCAAGGTGGTCTTGCCGGCGCCGTTTTCACCCAGAAGCGCGATAACCTCACCCTGATGCAGGCAAAAGCTGACCGCATCATTGGCGGTCAGCTTTCCAAAGGTCTTGGTGATGGAATTGAGGCGCAGGACCACCTGCGCCTTTCCGGTGTCAGGCATTTACGAAGACTTTGGATCTTCGTCGTTGATCTTGACGGTAAAGGCACCGGACTTGATTTCGCCCGTGCGCTGGGCAACCAGCGCCATCGCCTTTTGCGGCACCTTGCCTTCGAATGTGCCCAGCGGCGCCAGCGAACATCCCCCCTCTTTCATGAAGGAATAGATGCCATAGTCCTCGGCGGTGAATGTCCCTGCCTTGACGTTTTCAACCGCCTTGTCCAGCGTCGGTTCAAAGTGCCAGATGGCCGAGGCGACGACCGTTTTGGGATATTCCGCCTGCGTGTCGATGACATTGCCAATGGCCAGAATTCCGCGTTCCTGCGCGGCATCTGATACGCCGAAACGTTCGGCATAAAGCAGATCGGCACCCTTTTCGATCATCGCAAAGGCGGTTTCCTTGGCCTTGGGCGGATCGAACCAGCTTCCGATAAAGCTGACCTGGAACTTGATGTCGGGGTTCATTTCCTGCGCGCCGGCCATGAAGGCGTTCATCAGCCGGTTCACTTCGGGGATGGGAAAGCCGCCGACCATGCCGATATTGCCCGATTTAGTCTTCGACCCGGCGATGATCCCCGACAGATAGGAGGCGTCCTGAATATAGTTGTCGAAGACCGAGAAATTGCCGAGTGCGGGATCTGGCTTGAAGCTCGATCCCATCAGAAAGGCGATATCGGGGTAGTCGGCGGCCACTTCGCGGGCTTCCTGTTCGGCGCCGAAAACCTCGCCTACGATCATCTGATAGCCCTGCTCGGCATATTCGCGCATGACGCGCGGATAATCGGTGTTGCTGACATTCTCGGAAAATGTGTACTCTATATCGCCACGGCCCTGAGCGGTCACGGCGGCCTTGTGGATGCGGCTGACCCATTGCTGTTCGACCGGAACGGTATAGACGCCTGCCACCTTGATCGGGCTTGCCGCCAACAGGCGCGACGGGGTCCCCAGCGCCCCTGCCAGAACCGCGGTGCCCGCGGTGGTGGCCATGAAACTTCGCCGCGAGATTGCCGTGCGGCCCTTGTCTTGGTTTTTCATTGGTGTTCCCCTCTGCCGGTTTGTGATTAGTTTTACCAATTGGTAAATTATTTTGGGGCAAATGCCAGAAAAAATTGGGTGCGCGCGCGACAGCTTGCAAAGCGAAACACAAAAGATGCGTCCAATATGGTCGGCTCGCCGTAAACTTAGGCAGCCTTGAAAGACACACTATTTTTCGCATTATCAAGTTTTCCAAGATAGTGCTTTTGCCAAAGAGGCGAGCGAATTGAATTGGAAAACCCTCGCCCCCGCGTTTTGATGGACCCGCCTCAAGCCCGATCCGAAAGGCCAAAATGTCACCAAGAAAATACTATGCCCCGCAAGGCGGCCTGCCGCCCCAGACTCAGCTCCTGACAGATCGGGCGATGTTCACCGATGCCTATGCCGTAATCCCCAAGGGCACGCTGAGCGATATCGTCACCAGTTTTCTGCCCTTTTGGGAGGGTGCGCGGTTTTGGGTCCTGTCGCGGCCACTTTCGGGATTTGCCGAAACATTCTCGCAATATATCGCTGAGGTTCAGCCCGGCGGCGGCAGCGACCGCCCCGAAGCGGACCCTGGTGCCGAGGCGGTTCTTTTCGTGGTCGAGGGCACCATAGAACTGACGATCGGCGGGGTAGAGCATGCCATGGCCGAGGGCGGATATGCCTATCTTCCGCCGGGCGAAAACTGGACCCTGCGCAACCGCGGCGATAAAGCCGCGCGGTTTCACTGGATCCGGAAGTATTATGAAAAACTCGAAGGACTTGAGGTGCCGCCGGCATTCGTGACCAATGAAAAAGATGTCACGCCGACCCCGATGCCCGGAACCGATGGGAAATGGGCGACATCGCGCTTCGTGGATCCCGAGGATCTGCGCCACGATATGCATGTGACCATCGTTACCTTTCAGCCGGGGGCGGTTATCCCCTTTGCCGAAACCCATGTGATGGAGCACGGGCTTTATGTGCTGGAAGGCAAGGCGGTTTACCGGCTTAACCAGGATTGGGTCGAGGTTGAGGCAGGCGATTACATGTGGCTGCGCGCCTTTTGCCCGCAGGCCTGTTACGCGGGTGGTCCGGGTGAGTTTCGCTATCTTCTCTACAAGGACGTCAACAGGCACATGGCCTTGCGTCCGGGCGCGGGCGGGCGGGCATTGCCTTAGGGCTCCGCCGCGCCAAGGCTGCGTGATACATCGCGGGCCGCGCTTTGCACCATTGCGCCGATATGCCCGACCTTGTCGGCGGTGATGCGGTGGACCGGGCCGGAAATCGAAATGCCGGCCACGGCCTCGCCATGAACGTTCAGGATCGGGGCGGCGATGCAGCGCATTCCGACCGCCTTTTCCTCGTTGTCAAAGGCAAAGCCGGTCTTGCGGATCGCCTCCATCTCGGCCCTCAGGGCGGCGTGATCGGTAATGGTCTGTGGCGTGAACCGCTCAAGCGCGCCGTGGCCCAACACGCGGTCGAACCGTTCGGGGCTGTAGCGGCTGAGCAGCGCCTTACCGATCCCCGAGGCGTGCATCGGCGATTGGGTGCCGGGCGGAAAAAAGGCACGGATGGATTCGTGGGTTTCTACCTGCGAGATGAACATCACGCGGTCGGCTTTCTCGATCCCGAGGTTTGAGGTTTCATTCGTCATTTCCATCAGGCGGCGCATCGCGGGGCGGGCGCGTTCGGTCACATTGCTGCGCCGCAGGAAGGCCGAGCCCAGCCGGAAGGCAGAGGGGCCGATCGACCACTCCTGACTGGCTGGATCAACCTCGGCAATCGCGCGAAGCTGAAACGTGGTCAGAACCCGATAGATCGTGGCCGGCGACTGCCCCATCGAGGCGGCGATTTCCGACAGAGTCATCGCCCCGCCCGCTGCCAGCGTGTCGAGCACGTCAATCGCCCGGTCGAGCGATTGAATCACGTTTTTTGACGCATCGTTGTTAAAGCTTTTGGGCCGCCCGCGCAGGCGTGATCCGGCGTTCATCGGTTGATTCCCGGGCTATTTTAGCTGTGAAAATTATATTTATGAAAATATATTTTTACCAGTGAAAAAATATAACCATATGAAATTACGCAAATTATTACGTTCATATGCTGATTCAACGTTGATTTCAAAAAAATTGTCACTTCACTGCCTTGGGTCTAGGGATAGCGCAACCCATGAAAGGAGGATGCCATGAGCTTCCAGAATCCGGTGTTCATTCCGGGCCCCACGAATATACCCGAAGTCCTGCGCAAGGCCGTGGATATGCCGACGCTCGACCACCGCTCGCCGTTGTTTGGCCAAATCCTACACCCTGCGCTTGCGGGGGTTAAGACGATCCTCAAATCGGAAACGGCCGAGGTGTTCATCTTTCCGGCCAGCGGAACAGGCGGCTGGGAAACGGCGCTTACAAATACGCTCAGCCCCGGCGACAAGGTTCTGGCCGCGCGCAACGGCATGTTCAGCCACCGCTGGATCGATATGTGCCAGCGCCATGAGCTGGACGTCGAGATTGTCGAGACGCCATGGGGCGCGGGTATATCCGCCGACCGCTATGAAGAGATTCTGACTGCCGACAAGGGCCATCAGATCAAGGCGGTGCTAGCGACGCACAATGAAACGGCGACCGGTGTGAAATCCGATATCGCGGCGATCCGCCGGGCGATGGACGCTGCCGGCCATCCCGCGATGCTGTTTGTCGATGGCGTCAGCTCTATCGCGTCGATCGATTTCCGGATGGACGAATGGGGCGTCGATGTCGCCGTGACCGGCAGCCAGAAGGGCTTTATGCTGCCGGCAGGTCTGGCGATTGTCGGGTTCTCGCCCAAGGCGATGGCGGCGCTGGGCGGCGCGACACTGCAGCGAACGTTCTTTGATGTGCGCGATATGGCCAATGGCTATGCCGCGAACGGCTATCCCTATACGCCTGCGGTTGGCCTGCTGAACGGTCTGAAAATGTCGGTCGAGATGTTGCTGGACGAGGGGCTGGAGAACGTCTTTGCCCGTCACAACCGGATCGCAAGCGGCGTGCGCGCGGCGGCAGATGCCTGGGGCCTTTCGCTTTGCGCGCAAAGCCCGGATCTGTACAGTGATACCGTCAGTGCGATCCGCACGCCCGAAGGGTTCAATGCGACCGATGTCGTCACCCATGCCGCCGAGGCCTATGGCGTGGCTTTTGGTGTTGGCTTGGGCGACGTTGCCGGTAAGGTATTCCGCATCGGCCATTTGGGCAGCCTGACGGATGTCATGGCCCTGTCGGGGATTGCGACCGCAGAGATGGTGATGGTTGACCTTGGGCTGAACATCAAGCTCGGCTCGGGCGTTGCCGCCGCTCAGGAGGTTTATCGCGCGACAGTGCCGAATGCAGCAAAGGCCGCGGCATAAGATCGGGAGGCATCTTTATGTATATTCCAACTCTGGCCGACATGCTGGTCGCGCATGAACGCATCAAGCCTTATATCCACCGCACGCCGGTTCTGACGTCGAGTTATATCAACGATCTTGTCGGGGCCGAGCTGTTCTTTAAGTGTGAAAACCTGCAGAAGGCTGGTGCCTTCAAGGCGCGGGGGGCATCGAATGCGGTGTTCGGGCTGAGCGACGAAGAAGCGGCCAAAGGCGTAGCCACGCATTCGTCGGGCAACCATGGCACCTGCCTGTCTTATGCCGCCGGCCGCCGGGGTATCCCTTGCACTGTCGTGATGCCGCGCACGGCGCCGCAGGCCAAGAAAGACGCAGTTCAGGGTTATGGTGGGCGGGTTGTTGAGTGTGAGCCTTCGACAAGCTCGCGCGAGGCGGTCTTTGCCGAGGTTGTGGCCGAAACGGGAGCCGAATTCGTGCATCCCTATAATGATCCGCGTGTGATCGCCGGGCAGGGGACCTGCTCGAAAGAGTTGATCGAACAGGTCGAAGGGCTGGATGCGATGATCGCCCCGATCGGTGGCGGCGGCATGGTCTCGGGCACCTGCCTGACGCTTTCCAATCTGGCGCCGCAGATCAAGATCTATGCGGCCGAGCCTGATCAGGCGGATGATGCGGCCCGCAGCTTTCGGGCCGGTCACATCATCGCCGATGATGCGCCTGATACGGTCGCCGATGGCCTTAAGGTTCCGCTGAAGGATCTGACATGGCATTTCGTGCAGAACCATGTGACGGATATTCTGACATGTTCGGAAGATGAGATCGTGGATGCGATGAAGCTGATCTGGAAGCGCATGAAGATCGTGATGGAGCCGTCTTCTGCGGTGCCGCTGGCGACGATCCTCAAGAACAAGGAAACCTTTGCCGGCCGCCGCGTCGGCGTGATCATTACGGGCGGAAATGTCGATCTGGACAAACTGCCCTGGCAATCGAATTGAACGGGAGAGATATCATGAATGCACCTGTGAACCTCAAGGATCTCGAAGTCGGTTATGATGTTCCGGCGCTTCCGGGCATGGATGAGGCCGATATTCAGACGCCTTGTCTGATCCTTGATCTGGACGCGCTGGAGCGCAACATCAAGAAGATGGGCGATTATGCCAAAGCGCATGGGATGCGCCATCGGGCCCATGGCAAGATGCACAAATCGGTCGATGTCCTGAAGCTGCAGCAGGAACTGGGCGCGGCCTGCGGCGTCTGCTGCCAGAAGGTTTCCGAGGCCGAGGTTTTTGCCCGCGGCGGGATCAAGGATGTCATGGTTTCAAACCAGGTTACCGACCCGGCCAAGATCGACCGCCTTGCACGCATGCCCAAGCTGGGCGCGCGGGTTCTGGTCTGTGTCGATGACCCGGAGAACGTAAAGGCACTGTCGGATGCGGCGGTCAAACATGGCACCCAGCTTGAAGCACTGGTCGAGATCGACTGCGGCGCCGGGCGCTGCGGGGTAAGCACTTCGCAGGATGTGGTGAATATTGCCAAGTTGATCGACGCGGCGCCGGGGCTGAAATTTGCCGGGCTTCAGGCCTATCAGGGCGCGATGCAGCACATGGATCTTTACACCGACCGCAAGGAAAAGCTGGACGCGGCGATCGCGCAGGTTGCCGATGCGGTTCAGGCGCTGAAGGCGCAAGGGCTGGAATGTGACATCGTTGGCGGTGGCGGCACGGGGTCCTATTACTTTGAAAGCAACTCGGGCGTGTATAACGAGCTTCAGTGCGGCTCATACGCCTTCATGGATGCCGATTATGGCCGCATTCTGGACGAAAACGGCAAGCGCATTGACGATGGTGAGTGGGAGAACGCCCTCTTTATCCTGACAACCGTCATGAGCCATGCCAAGGCCGACAAGGCCATTGTCGACGCGGGCCTTAAGGCGCAGTCGGTCGATAGCGGCCTTCCGGTGGTTTATGGGCGCGATGATGTCGAGTACCTGAAATGCTCGGACGAACACGGCGTTGTCGCCGATCCCGAGGGGCATCTGAAGGTCAACGACAAGCTACGTCTGGTGCCGGGCCACTGCGATCCGACCTGCAATGTTCACGACTGGTATGTCGGTGTACGCGGCGGCAAGGTTGAAACCGTCTGGCCGGTGTCGGCGCGCGGCAAGGCATACTGACCCGCAGCCTAGGAAAATCGCAAAGGCAGGGGCTGGCGCCGGCCGGCCCCTTTTTTCACAATCCACAAGGGAACCAAGGATGATCATCGTTCCAGAAAAAGAAATCGGCGCGCTGATGACCCGCGAGGCGGCGTTTGATGCGGTTGAAAAGGTCTTTGCCTCGATGGCGAAAAAGGATGCCTATAACTTTCCTGTCATACGCGAGGCGATTGGCCATGCAGATGCGCTTTATGGCTTCAAGTCCGGGTTCGACAGAAAGGCGCTGAACCTTGGTCTGAAATCCGGTGGCTACTGGCCGGGAAACGAGGCGCGGGGACTGACCAATCACCAATCGACGGTTTTTTTGTTTAACGCCGATACCGGCCAATGCCGGGCGGTGGTGGGTGGCAACCTGCTGACGGCGCTTCGGACGGCGGCGGCGTCATCGGTGTCGATCCGGCATCTGGCGCGTAAGGATGCCAAGGTTCTGGGGATGATCGGCGCGGGCCACCAGTCGGTCTTTCAGATGCGTGCGGCGGTTGAGCAGCGGTCATTTGAAAAGGTGATCGGCTGGAACTATCACCCCGAGATGCTGTCGCGGCTTGAGGATTGCGCAGGCGAATTGGGCCTGCCGTTCGAGGCGGTCGATCTGGACCAGCTGGGAAGCGAGGCGGATGTGATCATCTCTATCACCTCCTCTTTCGATCCGATCCTGATGGATGCGCAGGTAACCGCGGGTACCCATATCGCCTGTATGGGCACGGACACCAAGGGCAAGCAGGAGGTCGATGCCGCGCTGATTGCCCGCGCGACGCTGTTCACAGATGAGGTTGCCCAATCGATCAGCATCGGCGAATGCCAGCATGCCATCGCCGCGGGCCTGATCAGCGAAAGCGATATCGCCGAGCTGGGCGCGGTGATCAACGGCGATCACCCCGGCCGCAGCAGCGAAGATGAGATCACGCTTTTCGATGGAACGGGCGTTGGCCTTCAGGATCTGGCGGTGGCCTCGGCCGCGGTCGATCTGGCGATTGCAAAGGGTGCGGCCACCGAGGTCGAATTTTAAATAAAATGGGCGCCGGATTGTCCGGCGACCGTCACTCTGAAACACAGGTAAGCCACCGCCCGGCGATCGCGGGCGGTGGTTTTCTTTTGGATCAATCGTGCGGCAGGTGGCCTTCGCCGTGCCCAGCCATGCCGCCGGCCACCTCATCGGTGGATTCTCCGGAAAGCTCCTGCGGCAGAACAAGGTTCAGCACGATCGCGATCACCGCAGCGGGCAAGAGGCCCGAGGTCATCAGAACCTTGACCGTGCCCGGCAGATGCTGAACTGCGCCCGGCTCAAGCTGAAGGCCCAGACCGATTGACAGGGCGATGGCAAAGATCACCATGTTGCGGCGGTTCCAGTCGACATCGGACAGCATCGAGATGCCCGAGGCGACAACCATGCCGAACATCACGATCACGCCGCCGCCCAGAACCTCGATCGGAACGGTCGAGATTATGGCGCCGACTTTCGGGATCAGGCCCGCGGCAATCAGAAAGATCGCGCCGATGGTAACGACATGGCGGCTCATCACGCCGGTGATGGCGATCAGGCCGACATTCTGGCTGAACGAAGTGTTGGGAAGCGCGCCGAAAAGCCCTGCGACGGCCGAGCCGAGGCCGTCGGCATAGGTCGCGCCGGCCAGTTCTTTGGCGGTGGCCTCGCGCCCGGCGCCGCCTTTGGTGATCCCCGAGACATCGCCAACCGTTTCGATGGCCGATACCACGGCCATAAAGCAGAACCCGACAATTGCGGCGAACTGGAACTCAAGCCCGAAGTGCAGCGGGTTGGGCAAAGAAAAGCTTGCCGCGCGCCCGACATTGGCAAAGCTGACCATGCCCATCAGATAGGCAACGACATAGCCCACCAAAAGCCCGATCAGAACGGCCGAGATTGACGCCATTCCGCGGGTGAAGAACTTGAACCCCAGCGTCACCAGGATCACTACAGAGGCGACGAACCAGTTCTGCAAGGTGCCATAGTCCGGCGTGCCAATGGCGGGAACACCGCCCGCGGCATATTGGATGCCCACACGCACAAGCGCCAGACCGATCATCGTGACGATCAGGCCGGTGACCAGCGGCGGCAGGGCAAAGCGGATCTTGTTGATGACAAGGCCAAGGCTGGCCTGAAACAGGCCGCCGATAAGGATACCGCCCATAAGCCCGGCCATGGCATCGACGCCCTTACCGGCGACCAGCGGGATCATGATAGGCAAAAAGGCAAACGATGTGCCCTGAACGATTGGCAGGCGGGCGCCAATGGGGCCCACGCCGATCGTCTGAATCAGGGTTGCGATGCCGGCAAAGACCATCGACATCTGGATCATATAGATCATCTGCGGAAAATCGGGCGAGTTTGACCCAAAGCCAAAGCCCGCGGCGCCGGCGATGATGATAGCAGGCGTGACGTTCGAGACAAACATTGCCAGAACGTGTTGAATTCCCAAAGGCACCGCTTTGGCAAGCGGCGGCGTGTAGTTGGGATCTTGAAGTTGTTGTGCTGTCCCCAGCGTCGTGTCAGTCATTTTGTGTTCCCTCCCACGTTGACTGTTTATCGGGCCGGCTGTGTATCAGCGGCCGCGTTGTGGTTCGTTGATAAGAAACCCTTCGTCGAACCAGAATTCTTCAAGGTTGTCGCCGCCGCCGATGCGGTCGACGACGGCAAAGATGCCGTCCCCGTCCAGCGGCGTCAGAACCCCGTGCCAGACGCCGCGATGCAGGTTGACCGATTGGCCGGGCGCAGTGACGAAGGCCTGGATGTTGACCGGTGTGCCGTCCCTGTCATCGGCCACCACCACCAGAAATCGTGCGCCGTCGACCGGGATGAATGCCTGACTTCCCTCGGGATGCCGTTCCACCATCGTCAGGGTAAGGGGCAGGTGACGGGCCTTGGCGTTAAACAGGCTGATGCCCGCGCGCCCGTCCTTGAAATCCAGCTTTGCAAGGTCGTGGTGGCGTCCGCACATGCCCTGATTGATGATCTTGTCGGGGGCGCCTGAGACCTCGATGACATCGCCCCATGGAGCGAAATCCGCCGCCGTCAGCGGCCGGGTGGTGATCTGCGTGCCCATCAGTGCAATATATCCGCCAAGCGCAACTGGCCGATACGTTCAACCTGACGGCAGGCTTCGGCAAACTCGGTTTCCCGGTCGTTGTCGATACGTGCCTGAAAGGCCGCGCGTATCGATGCCGTGGTGTGATCGCGCACTGCAATGATGAACGGAAAGCCGTGTTTGGCGGTATATTTTTCGTTCATCGCCATGAAAGTCTCGCGCTCTTCGGCGGTCAGCGCGTCAAGGCCTGCGCCGGCCTGTTCGCTGGTTGACCGCGCTGTCAGCTGTTGTGCCTGTGCCAACTTGCCTGCCAGATCGGGGTGCGCTTGCAGCACGTTGAGCCTTTCGGCCTCGCAGGCCGAACGGAAGGCGCGGGCCAGAGCGCTGTGCACGCCTGCCGCGCTGTCATGCGCCGGGCCCAGCTCAAACTGCCATGCACGTTCGGCGATCCATGGGGAATGTTCATAGATGCCGCCAAACACCTCAACAAAGCGGGCCTTGTCCATTGTTGACGGGCGCTCAAATTCGACCGGCGGATGCTGCTGTTGCCAGTGGCGCGCAATATCGACCCGACGGGCAAACCAGACATCTTCCTGCGCGCGCGCATATTCGATGAACCGGCGCAGCGCCATGATCCGCCCCGGCCGCCCGATCAGCCGGCAATGAAGCCCGATGGACATCATTTTGGGCGCCCCGTTGCCACCCTCGGCGTAGAGCGCGTCAAAGCTGTCTTTGAGATAGCTGAAAAACTGATCGCCTGAATTGAAGCCCTGCGGAGTTGCAAAGCGCATGTCGTTGGCATCCAACGTATAGGGCACGATCAGCTGATCGCGATCGCCAAAGCGCGACCAATAGGGCAGATCGTCGGCATAGCTGTCGGCGACATAGTCAAAGCCGCCCTCTTCGGCGGCAAGGCGCACGGTATTGACCGAGCAGCGTCCGGTGTACCAGCCGCGCGGACGCTCGCCGGTGACCTCGGCATGCAGGCGAACAGCCTCATCCATGTCGGCGCGTTCATCCGCCTCGCTGTAATCTTTGTATTCGATCCATTTCAGGCCGTGGCTGGCAATCTCCCACCCGGCGTCCTGCATGGCCTGCACTTGTTCAGGGCTGCGGGCCAGAGCGGTAGCAACACCGTAAACCGTGGCGGGCACGTTGAGTTCTGTGAACAGGCGATGCAGGCGCCAGAACCCCGCCCGCGCGCCATATTCATAGATCGTTTCCATGTTCCAGTGGCGCTGACCCGGCCAAGCGGCGGCGCCTACGATTTCCGATAAAAACGCCTCGGAGGCGGGATCGCCATGCAGGATGTTGTTTTCCCCGCCCTCTTCATAATTGATGACAAACTGAAGCGCGATCCGCGCCTTGCCCGGCCAATTGGCACTGGGAGGATTGGGCCCGTGGCCGCGCATGTCACGAGGGTATCGGTTCACTTGGGGTCTCCGCTTTTTTACTGTTGTATGGCACGTAAATAAGAAAAACCTTCAAGAAATTTTTGAAGGAGCTATTTGTATCTTGGCGATGCCGTGAAGTTACGGAATTTGACAGGTTAGCGGAAATTCTGAGCGGAGAGTGAAATGGCGGGCTATCTGACGACACATGTTCTAGACACGGCGCGCGGTTGCCCGGCGGCGGGGCTGCGGATCGACCTATATCGCATTGATGGTGACAAGCGGGCCTTGGTGCGGTCACTGGTGACTAATGAAGATGGGCGCACCGATGAACAGATCCTGCCGGCGGCCGAGTTCAAGACCGGAACTTACGAGCTGCTGTTTCACGCGGGCGCATATCTTGATGCGACCGAACAATTCGGTGACGAGCCGAAGTTTCTGGATCTGATCCCCTTGCGCTTTGGCATGGCGCAGCAGGCGCATTATCATGTGCCGCTTTTGCTGTCGCCCTATGGCTACAGCACCTATCGCGGAAGCTGATCGGCGGCGCCACCGGTCAGTGCGGCGGTGATCCGCTCGACCATGAAATCGATAAAGAACCTGACCTTTGGGTCCTGCCGCCGCCGGTGTGTGTAAAGGCAGGCAAGCTGTACCGGCGCGGGCGGCGCATCCTGCAAAACCGGCACAAGGCGCCCTTCGGCCAGATGATCGGCCACCTCGAACATCGGTTTGAGGATGATCCCGTGCCCGCCAAGCGCCCAGCCGGTCAGAACATCGCCATCGTCGCTTTCATAGGGGCCGGAAACCTCGATATTGCGGATGCCGTCGGCCGTTTGCAGCGGCCATTGGAATTCAGGCGCACCGGGGTATCGCAGGATCAGGCAGTCGTGATCGGCCTTCAGGTGTTCGATCGAGCCGGGCCGCCCGCGGCTGCGCAGGTATTCCGGCGCGGCGCAAAGAACACGCGGGCAATCGGCGATCTTACGGATACGAAGGTTCGAATCCTCGGGCCGGCCCAGAAAGAAAGCGGCATCCAGCCCCTCTTTGGCCAGATCCACCTTGCGGTCCGAAAGCCTGAGCCGGATGTTGATCAGGGGGTACTTTGCTTTGAAATCAGGGATGTGGGGGGCGATGAACCGGCGCCCGACGCCCAAAGGCGCGGCTACGAACAGCGATCCGCGCGGGATCTGGGTAACCTCGTTGACCTCGGCCTCGGCCTCATCCACGGCTTCCAGTATCTTGCGCGCGCCGGGATAGAAAAGCGTTCCCTGTTCGGTCGGATTGAGCACGCGAGTGGTGCGTTGGAACAGCCGGACATTCAAATGCTCTTCCAGTTGCGAGATCCGCGCCGATGCCACCGCTGCCGAAATGCGCAGATCACGCGCGGCAGCCGACATATTGCCCAGTTCATAGACACGGGTGAAGGTTCGGATGTTTTCTAGGTAAGCCATCGCGCCATTGTTCTGGAATTTTTGAAACAGTTAAGTTCTATTCCCTGATACAAGTAAATCGCATCGCGGGCTAGGGTGGGAAAAAATCCAAAGGAATGACAATGCAAGATCTTGCTATCATGTGGGACTGGCTTGGCTTTGCGGTGCGTTGGCTGCATGTCGTGACCGCCATGGCCTGGATCGGGTCCTCGTTTTATTTCATCGCGCTTGATCTGGGGCTGCGCAAGGCGCCCGATCTTCCGCCCGGGGCACATGGCGAGGAATGGCAGGTTCACGGCGGCGGGTTTTATCATATCCGCAAATATCTAGTGGCGCCCGACGCGATGCCCGAGCATCTGACATGGTTCAAATGGGAAAGCTATACGACTTGGCTCTCGGGCGCGGCCTTGCTGATGATCGTCTATTGGGCTGGGGCCGAGCTTTTCCTGATTGACCCTGCCAAGATGGATCTGAGCGTCTGGCAGGCGATCGCGATCTCGGCCGGGTCGCTGACAATCGGCTGGCTGGTCTATGATTTTCTGTGCAAATCGGGATTGGGTGAGCGGCCTACCGTGCTGATGCTGCTGCTTTTTGTGCTGCTGGTGGCTATGGCATGGGGGTATGATCAGATCTTTACCGGGCGCGCGGCGCTTTTGCATCTGGGGGCCTTTACCGCAACGATCATGACGGCGAATGTCTTTCTGATCATCATGCCGAACCAGAGAATTGTGGTGGCCGATCTTAAGGCCGGGCGCACGCCTGATGCCAAATATGGAAAGATCGCCAAGCTGCGGTCGACGCATAACAACTATCTGACGCTTCCGGTGATTTTTCTGATGCTGTCAAACCATTACCCGCTGGCATTCGCGACCGAATACAACTGGCTGATCGCGGGGCTGGTGTTTTTGATGGGGGTCACCATCCGGCATTATTTCAACACGGTGCATGCCGGCAAGGGCAACCCGCATTGGACATGGGCGGTTACGGTCATCCTGTTCATTGCGGTGATGTGGCTGTCTACCGCGCCGCTGCGGCAGGATAGCCTGCAAACCTCGGAGGCGCTGCCGCTTAGCAAAACCGAACAGGTCTTTGCCAATGCAGCAGGGTTTTCCGAGGTTCGCGACATCGTTCAGGGCCGCTGTTCGATGTGCCACGCGCGCGCGCCGTTCTTTGACGGGATCCGGCGGGCGCCGAAGAATGTGTTGCTGGAAACCACCAAGGATATCACCGCGGCGGCGCGGCTGATATACCTGCAGGCAGGTGTGACAACGGCGATGCCGCCGGCCAATGTGAGCTTTATGGAAGAGCTGGAAAGGCGCAAGGTTGCCGCGTGGTATCGCGCGGGCGCCAATGAATTGCCGATCCTGCTGACCGGGAAATAGCAGGCCGCACAAGGCTTGTGCATTGCCGGGGCTTTAACTTGGGGCCCAGTGCGGTAAAGATGCGCTTCGCAAAAGGAGTGCATGATGCCCGGCATTGTATCAGTTACCGATCTTCGAAAAGTTTATGACGGCGGGTTCGAAGCGCTTAAAGGTGTGAACCTTGAGATCCGCAAAGGTGAAATCCTGGCGCTTTTGGGGCCAAATGGCGCGGGTAAAACAACTCTGATTTCAGCGATTTGCGGCATTACGACGCCGACCTCGGGGGTGATCGAAGTTGGCGGCCATAACGTACAGACCGATTTTCGCGCCAGCCGCAGCCTGATCGGTCTGGTGCCACAGGAAATCACGCTTGAACCCTTTGAAAAGGTTTTAAACGCGGTGCGCTTCAGCCGCGGGCTTTTCGGGAAAAAGGCTGATGAGGCCTATCTTGAAAAGGTCCTGCGTCAGCTGTCGCTTTGGGACAAGAAAGACGCCCGCATCAAAGAGCTTTCGGGCGGGATGAAACGCCGGGTTCTGATTGCCAAGGCCCTGTCACATGAGCCGCGCGTTCTGTTTCTGGACGAGCCGACGGCAGGCGTCGATGTCGATCTGCGCAAAGAGATGTGGGCGGTTGTGCGAGCGCTCAAGGCCGATGGTGTCACCATCATCCTGACCACCCATTACATCGAAGAGGCCGAGGCGATTGCCGACCGGGTCGGCGTTATTGCCAACGGTGAATTACTGCTTGTCGAGGACAAGGTCAAAATGATGGAGCAGATGGGCAAAAAACAGATGCGCATCGAGTTGCAGCAGCCACTGGATGAGATCCCGCAATCCATGGCGCATTACGATCTTGTCCGGGGTGAAGACGGATCATTCCTGATCTATACCTATGACACACAGGGCGAGCGCACCGGCATCACCTCGCTTTTTGCCGATATCGCCAAGGCCGGGCTGGTGTTGAAAGACGTTCAGACCAGTCAAAGCACCCTTGAAGATATTTTCGTCGATCTGGTGAAGGAAGACGCATGAACCTCCAGGCTATCCTTGCGATCTACAAGTTCGAAATGGTGCGGTTTTTCCGCACTATCGCTCAATCCGTGGTCTCTCCGGTCTTGTCGACATCGCTTTATTTCGTGGTCTTCGGCGCCGCTATCGGCAGCCGGATCCAGCAGGTCGATGGGATTTCCTATGCGGCTTTCATCGTGCCGGGGCTGGTGATGCTTTCGGTGCTGACCCAATCGCTGACCAATGCCGCCTTCGGGATCTATTTTCCCAAATTCATCGGCACGATCTATGAAATCCTGTCAGCCCCGGTCAGTCATCTTGAGATTGTCATCGGATATGTGGGCGCTGCGGCCACGAAAAGCATGATCATCGGGCTGATCATCCTGGCCACCGCTTTTGCTTTTGTGGATCTGCATATCCTGCATCCGTTCTGGATGCTGTCGTTTCTGGTGCTGACCTGCCTGTCATTCAGCCTTTTTGGCTTTATCATCGGCATCTGGGCCAAAAGTTTTGAGCAATTGAACCTTGTGCCGATGCTGATCGTCACGCCCTTGGTGTTTCTGGGCGGCAGTTTTTATTCGATCTCGATGCTGCCGGAGTTCTGGCAAAAGGTGACCCTGTTCAACCCGGTCGTCTATCTGGTGTCGGGTTTCCGGTGGAGCTTTTTCGGTCAGGCGGATGTGGGTGTCGGCATCAGTCTGGTGATGATTGTCGTCTTTCTGGGGCTTTGTCTGGCGGTGATCGGCTGGATTTTCCGGACCGGTTACCGGCTGAAATCCTGAGGCGGGCTTTCGCAATGGTCCCGACATGTGTTAGCGCCAACACAATTGATTGGGAGCTGCGCCGTGGAAGATGAGGTATTTGACATTCTGGTCATCGGCGGCGGTGTCAACGGCACCGGTATTGCCCGCGATGCGGCGGGCCGGGGCCTGCGTGTGGCGCTGGTCGAGATGGATGATCTGGCCTCAGCGACCTCATCGGCCTCGACCAAGCTTTTCCACGGCGGATTGCGCTATCTTGAGTATTTCGAGATCGGTCTGGTGCGCGAATCTCTGATCGAGCGTGAGCGCCTTTGGTCGGCGATGCCGCATATCAGCTGGCCGATGCGGTTCGTGCTGCCCTATCATCGGGATATGCGCTTTGAGGGGGGCACGCCGACCTCGCGGATCCTGAGTATCGTGATGCCCTGGATGAAGGGGCGCCGACCCGGATGGCTGATCCGGCTGGGCCTGTTTCTTTATGACCATCTGGGCGGGCGCAAAATGCTGCCGGGGACCCGAACATTGGATCTGACCAAAGATCCGGTCGGCCGCCCCTTGAAGGATCATCTGAAAAAAGCCTTTGAATATTCCGATTGCTGGGTCGAAGACGCGCGTCTTGTGATGCTGAATGCACGCGACGCCCAGGCGCGCGGCGCCCGCATCCTGACCCGCACCAAGGTCATTTCCGCCGATCAGGCAGATGGGATCTGGACAGTCAGGCTTGAGGGTAAGGCGGGCGAAATACGCGCAAAGGCCGTGGTCAATGCCGCCGGCCCATGGGTCGAAGAGGTGATGACCGGCAAGCTTCACCGCAATACCCGTGAAGGCGTGCGTCTGGTGCGCGGCTCGCATATCGTCACGCGCAGGCTTTTCGATCACGACAAGCCCTATTTCTTTCAGGGTACGGACAACCGGATCATTTTTGCCATCCCCTATGAGGGGGATTTTACCTTGATCGGCACCACCGATCAGGAACATCCCGACCCGGACGAAAAACCGGTCTGCACCCCTGCGGAACAGGATTATCTTTGCAACTTCGCGTCGCAATATTTCAAGCGCCCGGTCACCCGGGACGATATCGTCTGGACCTATTCGGGGGTGCGGCCACTTTATGATGATGGCGCCTCTTCCGCGACCGAGGCGACGCGCGATTATGTGCTGTCATTGGATGCGGGCGGCAGCCTTCTGAACATATTCGGCGGCAAGATCACGACCCACCGGCGCCTGTCCGAAGAGGCGGTGGAAAAGTTGCGCGATATTTTCCCTGATATGCCGGGCGACTGGACCGCGGGGGTGGCAATGCCCGGCGGCGATTTTCCGGTTACCGGCGTGCAGGGCCTGATTGACGATCTTTTGCGCCGCTACAGCTTTCTTGATCCGGCGTGGGCCAAACGGTTGGTGCGCGCCTATGGGACCGAAGCGGTTGAGATGCTGGATGAGGCCAAGAGCCGGGACGATCTGGGGCGCGATTTCGGAGCGACATTGACCGAACGCGAGGCGCGCTGGATGATTGAGCGCGAGTTTGTGGAAACGGCGGAAGACGCTGTCTGGCGACGCACCAAACTGGGGCTGCGGATGAGCAGCGATCAGATCGCGGCGCTGGACAGGTGGATCGGGGAGGAACGCGGAAGATGAGCTATGTGATGGCAATCGATCAGGGAACAACCTCCAGCCGGTCGATCCTGTTCGATGGGAAGCTGAAGATCGTGGCGACGGCGCAGCAGGAATTTCAGCAACATTTTCCCAAATCCGGCTGGGTTGAGCATGAGGTGGCCGATCTGTGGCGAACAACTTGCGAAACTTTCAAAGAGGCAATGCAAAAGGCGGATGTCACGGCAGGTGATATTGCCGCCATCGGTATCACAAACCAGCGCGAGACGACCGTGCTTTGGGATGCGGAAACGGGCGAGGCGATCCACCGCGCGATCGTTTGGCAGGACCGCCGCACCGCCGCGATATGCGAGCAATTGCAGGCGGCCGGCCACGCCGACATGGTGACGCATAAGACCGGTCTTCTTCTGGATCCCTATTTTTCCGGCACCAAGGTCAAATGGATACTCGACCATGTGGACGGCGCGCGCGAAAAGGCCCGGGACGGCAAGATATTGTTCGGAACCGTAGACAGTTTTCTGATCTGGAAACTGACCGAAGGGCGGGTGCATGCAACCGATGCCACCAATGCCGCACGCACCCTGCTGTATAACATCCGCAAAGGCGCCTGGGACAAGGAGATTTGCGAGATCCTTGGAATTCCGATGGCGATGCTGCCCGAGGTTCGAGACAGCGATGGCGAGTTTGGTGAAACGCAGCTTTTCGGGGGCGCGATCCCGATCCGGGGCGTGGCCGGAGATCAACAGGCCGCAACGGTCGGGCAGGCCTGTTTCCAGCCCGGGATGATGAAATCAACTTATGGCACCGGCTGTTTTGCGCTTTTGAATACCGGCGAGACCTTGGTGGAAAGTCAAAACCGTCTGTTGGGCACAATCGCCTATCAGTTCGGCGGCAAGGTGACCTATGCGCTGGAGGGATCGATCTTTATCGCCGGAGCGGCGGTTCAGTGGCTGCGTGACGGGTTGCAGATTATTGAGACGGCATCGCAGACACAGGCCCTGGCTGAAACGGCCGATCCGGGGCAGGATGTCATCCTTGTGCCGGCCTTTACCGGTCTGGGCGCGCCATACTGGAATGCAGAGGCGCGCGGCGCGGTGTTCGGACTGTCGCGCAATACCGGCCCGGCGGAAATGGCCCGCGCGGCGCTTCAGTCGGTCGGGTTTCAGACCTGCGATCTGGTCGAGGCGATGCGCGCGGACTGGGACGGCGAAGATCTGGGCGCTGTGTTGCGGGTCGATGGCGGGATGACCGGAAGCGACTGGACCATGCAGTTTCTCGCCGACATTCTGGGCGCGCAGGTGGATCGCCCGACGATCCTTGAGACCACTGCGCTGGGCGTGGCGTGGATTGCGGGCGCAAAATCGGGGGTCTATCCCGATCAGGAGGGTTTCGCCAAGACCTGGGCCCTGGAGCGACGGTTCGAGCCGGGCCATGATCAGGCATGGCGCAACGAGCGCTATGCCGCATGGAAACGGGCGATCAAGGGTACGCTTGCCTTTTGAAGGCAGGGGGCGCTGTCGCTGATCTGATCTTTTCAGGCGCTTCCGGGCTGTGCCTTCGGCGAGAGTATTTGGGCAAAGAAGAATGCCGGCTGGCGTCAGATTTTACATTTGGTGCCAGTGGTCTGGAGTGGCTTTCGCTGCAAGACGTGGCGACAGCGCAACAGAACATTCCTCAAAAGCGACGGCCCTGCCTTGTTACCGGCCATCGGCGGCTTTACATCCCTAACCATGCAGCGCTGGATCCCCTTTATGAAATCAAGTCCCACGGTGTCGGTTGTACGCCTGTCGGGCGTTATCGCGGCGTCGGGACGCGGATTGAATGATGCGGGCATCGGCCCCGTTCTGGAAAAGGCTTTTCGGCGGCGCAAGCCGGCGGCGGTGGCGTTGGTGATCAACTCGCCCGGAGGCTCGCCGGTGCAATCGTCGCTGATTGGGGCGCGGATACGGCGGCTGAGCGAAGAAAAAAAGGTGCCGGTCTATGCATTTGTGGAGGATGTGGCGGCCTCGGGTGGATATTGGCTTGCCGTGGCGGCCGATGAGATTTGGGTAGACCCTTCGTCGGTAGTCGGCTCGATCGGGGTCATTTCCTCGCAATTTGGATTTTCCGAGCTTATCGGGCGTCACGGGATCGAGCGGCGCGTCTATACGGCGGGTAAATCCAAGAGCATGCTGGATCCGTTTCAGGCCGAGAAACCCGCGGATGTGAAACGGTTGAAAGAGATGCTGAGCGATATCCATGACACCTTCAAGGCGCATATCCGTGAGCGGCGGGGCGAAAAGCTGCAATCGGGGCGCGATCTGTTCACCGGCGAGATCTGGGTTGGCGAGAAGGCGGTCGAGGTGGGACTGGCCGATGGGATTGGCCATATGGTGCCCAGAATGAAGGAAATTTTCGGCGAGAAGGTGAAATTCCAGAACTTCGGGCGGCGCAAGGGGCTCTTGTCGCGTTTCGGTGTGAAGATCGTATCCGAGGCGCTGGACGGGATTGAGGAGCGCGCCCAATATGCGCGTTTCGGACTTTGACATGATCCTCAAGATCGTCAGCCTGTTTCTGATCGGGATGCTTGTGCTGGCCATGTTCGGGCGGCTGCGTGTGCCCGGGCGGGGCAGGACGGGCAAATGCCCCGACTGCGGCAGGTTTCTGATCGGCAAAGGGCCTTGCGCCTGCAAAAAGGGCCGCTCCTGATGGATTGGGTCTTTGTCGGTCTGGGATTGATTATCCTGCTGCTGGCGGGCGACGCTTTGGTAAAGGGGGCGGTCAATCTTTCGCTGCGGCTGGGAATTCCGGCGCTCATTGTCAGCCTGACCGTGGTGGCTTTCGGAACCTCGGCGCCCGAGTTGTTGGTGTCGGTCAGTGCGATACATGAGGGCGTGCCCGGCCTTGCGCTGGGCAATGTCATCGGCTCGAACACGGCCAATATCCTGCTGGTTCTGGGCTTGCCGGCGGTTATGGCGCCGATTGCGACAGGTCATTGCAAGACGGCGAAAACCTATTGGTTCATGATCATTGCGACACTGCTTTTTATCGCGGTCGCCTTTCTGGGGCCAATCACATGGGTGCATGGCACGATCTTTTTGGCGGCGCTGGCCTTTGTTCTGGGCGATGCGTTTCGGGACGCAAAGCGGCATCGTAGTGCCGAGAAGGCCGCGCTTGCCTGTGCACCCGCTGGTGATGAGGAGATCGAGGGCGCCGATCCCGACATGCCGGTGTGGAAGGTTGGCATGTTCTTGTTGCTGGGTCTGATCGGCTTGCCATTCGGCGCCAATATTCTGGTCGAAAGTTCGGTCAATATTGCCCGCGACTTCGGGGTGTCCGAGACGGCGATCGGTCTGACGCTGGTGGCGGTCGGTACGTCACTGCCTGAGCTTGCGACGACGGTGATGGCGGCGTTCCGGCGGCAGGCGGATGTGGTGTTGGGCAATGTCATCGGGTCGAATATGTTCAACCTTCTGGCGATTATCGGGATTTCAAGCTTTGTTGGCCGCATACCGGTCAGCCCTGAAATCCTGCGGTTTGATGTCTGGGTCATGCTGGGCGCCTCGCTTTTGCTGGCGCCGTTTGTCCTGTGGGGCTGGCATTTGACCCGCGTCTGGGGGGGCGTGCTATCGGTGCTTTATGTGATTTATGTGATTGCGGTTCTGGGTTAGGAATGGCGGATGAAAAAAGCGCTGGTTACCGGAGCGGGAAAACGCCTGGGTCGCGAGATGGCCCTTTACCTGGCGCGGCAGGGGTTTGATGTCGCGGTTCATTATGCGACCTCGGTAAGCGAGGCGGAAGGCGTTGCCGGGGAGATAGCCGGGCTTGACCGCAAGGCGGTGGCATTACAGGCCGACCTGCTGGACGAGGGCGCGACCCAGACATTGGTTGATCGCGCAGCCCGGGCGCTGGGCGGGCCGCTGAGCGTTCTGATCAACAATGCGTCGATCTTTGAGTATGACACCCTTGAGAGTGCAACACGCGAAAGCTGGGACAGGCATCTTGGCTCGAACCTGCGTGCGCCCTTTGTGCTGACGCAGAACTTCGCGGCGCAGGCCCCCGGCGCTGTCACGGACGATAATGGTGAGCTGCTGGCGCAGGCGCTGGTCGTAAATATGGTGGACCAGAGGGTTCGCAAGCTGACGCCCGAATTCATGAGTTACACGATTGCCAAGATGGGGCTTTGGGCGTTCACTCAGACGGCCGCGCGGGCGCTGGCGCCCAACATCCGGGTTAACGCGATCGGGCCGGGGCCGACGATCATCGGTGAGCGTCAGTCAAAGACGCATTTCGCGAAGCAAAGGGCGGGAACCGTTCTGAAACGCGGATCGAACCCTGATGATATCCTGCGCGCGCTTGGTTTTTTTCTGGATTCGCCAGCCGTCACCGGTCAGTTGATCTGCCCGGACGGGGGGCAACACCTGAGTTGGCAGACGCCGGATATTCTGGGCGGAGAGTAGCCCGGCGATCGGGTTTCGCGCCGCTTTGGCGTGGGATTGTACACCGGGAGTTCGAACTGTCACAAAACCGTTACGATTTTTTTAATGTTTTCAGTGATTTGCGACAGCTTGAAAAAATATCATGAAATAACAAATAGTTACAGAAGTGCCTAAAAATTAGGCAATTCATTGAAGCCGCCTGAAAACAAGAAGAAAATCGCGAGGGCGATTAGTTGTCACCAGATTTATCCACAGAAACCGTTGATATGTTTTCCCTTGTCTCGCGCGAACTATGGTTGCAGCGGGGCAGGGAATCAGAGCATCCAGAAGCATGACACAGGCAAGCCCCCTCAAGGGTCATGAGGTTATTCAATCTTATCTGAAGACGATTGATGCGTCTCCGGGGGTTTACCGGATGCTCGATGACGAAAGCCGCGTGCTTTATGTCGGGAAGGCGCGAAATCTGAGGGCGCGGGTTTCGTCTTATGCGCGGCCGACGGGGCATTCGGCGCGGATAGCGCGGATGATCAGCGAAACATCTTCGATGATGTTTCTGACAACCCGCACCGAAACCGAAGCGCTGCTGCTTGAGCAGAACCTGATCAAGCAGCTAAAGCCGCGCTACAATGTGCTTTTGCGCGATGACAAAAGCTTTCCCAATATCCTTGTCAGCCACGCGCATGACTTTCCGCAAATCAAGAAGCACCGGGGACGCAAGAATGAGAAAGGCAATTATTACGGCCCCTTTGCCAGCGCCGGTGCGGTCAACCGGACGCTTAATCAGCTGCAAAAGGTCTTCCTGCTGCGGAACTGTTCGGACAGCACGTTTGAAAGCCGGACGCGCCCCTGTCTTCTCTATCAGATCAAGCGGTGTTCGGCGCCTTGCGTGGGGTATATCGACGGGCCGGAATATGCGCGGCTGGTGACCGACGCCGAAAGGTTCCTGCAGGGAAGGTCGACCAAGGTGCAGGCTCGGCTGGCCGAAGAGATGCAGCAGGCGAGCGAGGCGCTGGAGTTCGAGCGCGCTGCGGCCCTGCGCGACCGGATCAAGGCGTTGACGCAGGTTCAGCAAAGTCAGGGCATCAATCCGCGCGGTGTGACCGAGGCGGATGTGATCGCGCTTTATATGGATGGCGGTCAGGCCTGTGTTCAGGTCTTTTTCATTCGCGCCAATCAGAACTGGGGCAACCGCGATTATTATCCGCGCACAGGCTCTGGTGCGGGCGCTGCCGAGGTGCTCGAAGCATTCGTTGGCCAGTTTTACGACAACAAACAGCCGCCCCGGCTGATCCTGTTATCCGATGACATCGAAAACAGGGATCTGATGGAAGACGCGCTTACCCAAAAGGTCGGGCGCAAGGTTGAGGTTAGCGTGCCGCAACGTGGTGAAAAGGCCGAACTGATCGCCAATGCCCTGAGAAACGCCCGCGAAAGTCTGGCGCGCAAAATGGCCGAAACGGCGACCCAGGCGAAATTACTGGCCGGAGTGGCCGAGGCCTTTGATCTGGAAGCGCCGCCGCGACGGATCGAGGTTTACGACAACTCGCACATTCAGGGCACCGATGCCGTGGGGGCGATGATTGTGGCCGGGCCGGACGGTTTCATCAAAAGCCAGTACCGCAAGTTCAACATCAAGGGCGATGATCTGACGCCCGGTGATGATTTCGGGATGATGAAAGAGGTTCTGACCCGCCGCCTCAAACGGCTGATCAAAGAGGACCCGGACCGAACATCGGGGGTCTGGCCCGACCTTCTGCTGATCGACGGCGGCGCCGGGCAGGTCAGCGCGGTTCACGAAATTCTGTCCGAGCTGGGGGTCGAGGACATCGCGATGATCGGCGTGGCCAAAGGCATCGACCGGGACGCCGGCAAGGAAGAGTTTCACCGCATCGGTAAAAGGGTCATGGCCCTGCGCCATAACGATCCGGTTCTCTATTTCATCCAGCGAATGCGCGATGAGGCGCATCGATTTGCGATCGGAACCCACCGTGCCAAACGGTCCAAGGCGGTCGGGGCATCGCCGCTGGATAAGGTGCCGGGTGTGGGGGCCACACGCAAACGCGCATTGCTCAGCCATTTTGGAAGCGCCAAGGCGGTGAGCCGCGCCGGATTGGCAGATTTGAAGGCCGTTGAGGGGGTTTCTGATAAGCTGGCCGAATGCATATACGAGTATTTTCATGAAAAGGGCTGATATTGCATATGGTCCGCCCGGCATCAGCCGCCGGAGATTGCCCTCATGTCACAACAGCGATCGCCGCGCCGTAATGCCATGCCCAACCAGAAACTGCGCCGCAAAGGCAAGGTCGGCGTTTCTCAGGCTGGTGCCGACCGCTGATCCCCGCTAGACAAAAGCCATGATGTGGAATCTGCCGAATACGCTGACGGTTCTGCGCCTTTTCGCGGCGCCTGGCGTTGCCGTCATGTTTCTGTATTTTGCACGCCCCTGGGCGGATTGGTATGCGCTTGCCTTGTTTGTCAGCGCTGCCGTGACGGATTTTTTCGACGGTTACCTCGCCCGCGCCTGGAAGCAGGAATCGAAATTCGGCGCCATGCTGGATCCGATTGCCGACAAGGCGATGGTGATCATTGCCATTGCGGTTCTCACGGCGCTTTCGGGTATGAACCCCTGGATCCTGTTGCCGGCGACTGTGATCCTGTTTCGCGAGGTTTTCGTTTCGGGCCTGCGCGAGTTTCTGGGCGATACGGCGGGGACTTTGAAAGTCACCAAGCTGGCCAAGTGGAAGACCACGGCACAGATGATCGCCATCGCCGTTCTGTTTGCGCAGGGCGTGTTCGAGCATTATCTTGTAATGTGGACATTCGGAATGGACGACGGAACCGTCAGCGGGATCCTGAATGGCAAGGAAGATGATCCATTGGGGCTGCGGCTGATATATGACGGCTATCTTTACAGCTGGACGGTGGGGATCATCCTGTTGTGGGTCGCCGCCGCGCTGACGCTGGTCACCGGGCTGGATTATTTCCGCAAGGCGCTTCCGCATCTGAGAGATGAGACATGATCGACGTTTTGTATTTCGCATGGGTCCGTGAACGCATCGGCCTGCCTTCGGAAAAGGTAGAAACGGGCGCGCAGACAGTTGCCGATCTTGTGGCCGAGCTTTCGGCGCGCGAAGAGCGTTACGCCGCTGCCTTTGCCGATACTTCGGCGCTTCGCGTGGCGCTGGATCAGGAACTTTCGGATTTCGATGCATCTTTGGCGGATGTGCGCGAAGTCGCCTTCTTTCCGCCGATGACGGGCGGCTGAGATGACGGTCCGGGTTCAGCCCGATGTTTTCGATCCGGGGGCCGAGCTGACCGGGTTTTCGACCCGGCGCGGCGATGTTGGCGCGATCGTCAGTTTTACGGGCGTGGTGCGCGATGATACCGGCGATCTGGAACGGCTGGAGATCGAACATTACCCGGCGATGACCAAACAGGCGATCGGCGCGATGGTGGACAAGGCGGTTGCGCGCTGGGCGTTGAAGGATGCGCTGGTCATTCATCGCTATGGCGCGCTTGAGCCGGGCGAGGTGATCATGATGGTCGCCACCGCCGCACGCCACCGCAAGGATGCCTTTGCAGCAGCGGATTTTCTGATGGATTTCCTGAAATCGCGCGCGCCTTTCTGGAAAAAGGAAATCACCCGGCGCGGCGCCAGCTGGGTCGAGGCCAAGGAGGCGGACGAAGACGCACTGTCACGCTGGGACTGACGTTCTGCCCGGTCAGCTGGCGGCGTTCGAACGCTCTATATAAGCGCGCAGTTCTTCCGATTCCTGACGCGCGTCGCGGAGCCCGTCCATCGCGGCGGTCAATTCCGCCTCGGTCTGGTGCAGCTGATTGGTCATCTCGGCCTCGCGCTGCTGAAGATAGGTGATCGCCTGATCGCGCGTCTCTTCCGCGTCATGAAGCTGCTGCGCCATTCTGTCCAGCTCGCCGATGTCGGCGCGGGTCACGCGGGTAAAGCGGTTCACCAGCCATGAGGCGAACCACCCCATCGAAAAGGCCACGAAAAGGATAATTGCTGTCGCTATGATGAACTCAGTTCTGTTCATTGGTCTGTGCCGCTTTCTTTTTCGGGGCTGGTTTGGCCGCCTCGAGCAGTTTGATTTCGATCCGGCGGTTTTCTTCGCGTCCCGCCTCGGTACCATTATCGGCAATCGGGTTGCTTTCGCCATAGCCTTTTGCGGTCAGGTTCGAGGTAAGAACGCGGCGCGAGGCAAGGGCATTCAGAACCGCGTTGGCACGGGCCTGTGACAGATTCTGGTTCATGATCTCGCGCCCCTGACTGTCGGTGTAGCCACCGATCTCCATCGGGTAGGATGCGCAGTCCGTCATCACCTTGGCCATCAGGTTGATCGTCTTGAGGCCCTCGGGCCCGAAGGTTGCGGCGCCGGGATCGAATTTGATCTTGCCCGCCGTCAGAATGGCATTGAGCCTGTCGACGCATTCCGGCCCCGTCGGCAATGCCGCCACCGGATCCAGCGCCTCCTGATAGGAGACGTCGATTTTCAGGTGTTCTGCATCGCCCAGCTTTTCCGACAGCAGCCGCGAGATTTCGGCGCTGGCGTCGGGGTTTCCCGTAACGCCGCGCACCTCGATAAAATCCTTCTGAACCACAAGCGAGCCGTTGTTGAGATCGCTCAGCGCCTCAAGCCCGGCAAGAACGCGGATCGGCCAGCCATTTGGCAAATTCTTGTCGGTGCGGGTGGCAAAGGTGACATTTTCCGCACCGAACCGCGCCTTGGCAAAGCTTTGGATCGCGGCTTTGGTGGCATCTGCGGGGATCGGGCCGCGCAGCTGCACCTGACCTTCGGGGCTCCGAACGGCCAGAAACTCCGGCGGGCCGGCCTTGGCGCCCTTGTCCTTTGCTTTCTCGGTCAGCACGGCGTGGAGTGAAAAGACATCCGGCAGGCCGGATTCAAATTCGCCCACGACAGCGTCATAAAGATCCGGCGGAGTGCTGGCCGGGGCAACCAGGGAAATATCGGCGTCCGAAAACGTGACCGCCCCGCCGCCCAGCTTTGCGACCGCCGCAATGCCTGCCGCAGCTGCCTTGCCCCAGCTTGGCGATGGTGCGCCCAGACCCAGAGTGCAGGTTTCGGCGGGGTCGGCGCCGGCGTCCTTGGCCGCTGCAAGGATCAGGTCGGCCGCCTCGCGCGTGTCGGCCGAACAGGCATCAAATCGCGCGCCCTTGGCGTCTATCGTAAAGCGCAGCGTAAACGGCGTGATCACCGGACGCGGCGCGGTGATTTTCATGGTCAGGTCCAATCCCTGCGGCGCGCTTTTCTTCAGGGCCTTTTCAGATTGCGCCTTGGCTTCGCGACTGTCGGCGGCGGCAGTCACCTCGACCTTCTGGGCGGTGATCGAGATTTTCGAGCGTGGCAGCTGGCCGATCGCCTCGGTCCCGAAGGCAAGCGCCGCGTCCCAGCCGGCAGGTGTGGGATAATCGGCCACCTCAAGTAGATCGGTCACCTGTGCGCCGCCTGTAAGCCCGACAAGCGATGCCACCAGCGCCTTGCGATCGGTTTGCGCCGGTACCAGACCGATCAACGATACGCCGTCGTCGTTGCGCAGCACTTCGATCGAAAACTTCGGCGGCGCGGCCGTGCTTTTGTTCACCACATCCAGCTTGTCGATGACCCGTGCGGCGTCCACGATCTTACCCGCCACGGTCAGGGCGCGAAACCGCCGCGCTTCGCTTGGGGCAGTACCCGTCAGGCGCACCTGAAGCCCGTCGGTCGATACCTGTGCCCAGTCAAGGCCTTCGGTTTTCAGGGCCAGTGTTACCGCCGACTGGCTTCGATCCTCGATCACCTGAACTGCGGCCGTGGCCCCCAGGACCGCGCCGACAGCGGCCAGAGCAAAAGGGGCAACAAAAATCAAGGCAGAGGATAAACGCATCAGCTGTGTCCGGGACTGTTGGCGGTGCCCATGGTCTAAGCGCTGAAACCCGCCGGTTCAATCATATGAAAACCGCTATGGCAAAAAATAGCCCGACGATCAGCCCGGTGTCCCGGTTTGCCCGGAAATTGGCAAGGCAGCTTTCCGGATTGTCGGTGTCCAGCCGCCGCATCTGCCAGGTCATATGCCATCCCATGGCCCATGGCCCGCCCAGTGCGATTGTCAGCTGGAGTATGTTGCCAGTCGGCGCCAGGGCCAGGATGATCGCCAGCGCCATCAAAAGAACGGTCAGCATCATGAAACCGAAAAGCCACCGCCGCGAGGATGCGCCAAACAGCCGCGCGGTGGATTTGACCCCGATCAGCGCGTCGTCTTCGATATCCTGATGGGCATAGATGGTATCGTAAAACAGGGTCCAGGCGATACCGGACAGGTAAAGGAACAGCGGTGCGGCCGAAAGGCTTCCGGTATGGGCGGCCCAGCCCAGCAATGCACCCCAGTTAAAGGCAAGCCCCAGAAAGACTTGCGGCCACCAGGTAAAACGCTTTGCAAAAGGGTAAATCGCGACAGGGGCGAGCGATATGATGCCAAGGGCGATTGCCGCTTCATTGAATGTCAGAAGGATGCCAAAGGCGATCAGCGCCTGCGCCGCAAGCCAGAGCAGCGCTTGCCTGACACTGACCTGTCCCGATGGAATGGGGCGCGAGCGGGTTCGCGCGACCTGTGCGTCGATATGCCTGTCGGTGATATCGTTCCAGGTGCAGCCCGCGCCCCGCATCAAAAATGCGCCAACGGCGGTTCCTGCAATGATCCACAGATCCAGCGCCCGCGCGCCGGTGGCCGCAGCCGCCAGAAGAACACCCCACCAGCACGGCAGCAGCAAAAGCCATGTCCCTATCGGCCGGTCGGCGCGCGACAGCCGCAGATAAGGGCGCGCAAAGCCCGGCGCGTGCCGGTCCACCCAATTGCCAGCGACAGCATCGGCAACCTGTCCTTTGGGATCTGGCGTCTTTGCCTTGTCGCGCATATGGTCCGCTTCCATGGCTGAGGTTCGACTTTATGTAGACCACCCGCTGGCTGCGGGACAACCGGTTCCGCTGTCGCGGGATCAGGCGAATTATCTTTTTTCGGTGATGCGGCTGGGTATCGGCGATGCCGTCCATGTTTTCAACGGACGAGACGGCGAATGGCGGGCCGAGGTTGCCGAGGCGGGCAAACGCCGGGGGGCACTGTTGCCACAGCGCCAGACCAAGGCCTTGCAGATGCCGCCGGATCTGTGGCTGCTGTTTGCCCCGATCAAAAAGGCGCGCACCGATTTTATCGTCGAAAAGGCCACGGAACTGGGCGCGTCGCGGATCCTGCCTGTGCGCACCGATCATACCAATGCCGAACGGCTACGCCGCGATCGGTTGCAGGCCCATGCTATCGAGGCGGCAGAGCAATGCGGCGGCACCTTTGTTCCCGAGGTTGCAGAGCTTGAGGCGCTGGAGCGGCTGTTGGCGGGCTGGCCTGCGGGGCGCCACCTGATATTTTGCGACGAGGAAGCGGCGGGCCTGTCGTCGGATTTGCGGGCGCTGGATATCGCCGCGCCGGCGGCGATACTGATCGGCCCCGAAGGCGGGTTCAGCGCGAAAGAGCGTGAAAGGCTGGGATCGCTGGCGCAGGTGACACGAATATCACTGGGCCCGCGGATATTACGCGCCGACACCGCCGCCGTAGCGGCGATCACGCTGTGGCAGGCCGCCATGGGAGACTGGCAATGATCCGCCCCGAAGCGCGCGTTTTTCTCTGGCGCTGGCGCGAGGTCGCGGTGGGCGTCGCTGTGTCGGCGCTGGGGCTTTATTGGGCGATGACGACCTTTGGATTTCTGCTCTATGTCTCATTTGCCCTGATCCTTGGGGGCTTGGCGATCATCGTGATCGGAATACGCCGGGCGCGCTTTCCGGCTCGCGGCGGCGGCGCCGGGCTGGTTGAGGTGGACGAGCGTCAGATCACCTATTTCGGGCCGACTGGCGGGGCGGCCATATCCATCGATGCTTTGGTGCGCGTTGAGGTTGAAACCACAGGCCAGAACGGCGCGGGCGCTGATCTTTGGTGGGTGTTTTACGGCAACGGCACGGCGCCGCTGCGCGTGCCGGGCAATGCCGAGGGTGTGGCCTCTTTGTTCGATGCTCTTGCTGCGCTTCCGGGGGTCAATTATCAGGCCGCCACAGCGGCCGCCACGGCCGCCGGGCCCAACGTCTTTGCGATCTGGAGCAAAGAGCGTCGCCGCCTGCATTGACTTCGGCCGCATCCCGCTTCACCAAGGCGATCACGCATAAAGCACCGAGCGGAGAATTTTCAGATGTCCATTCCACAAACCGGCGGCGGGCCGATCGAGGATGTATCGCAGCTTGCCGGCTATCTGGAAGATGGCTGTAAGCCTAAGGAAGACTGGCGTATCGGCACCGAGCACGAAAAGTTCGGCTATTGCAAAGATACCCATCTGCCGCTGCCCTATGATGGCGACCGCTCGATCAAGGCGATCCTTGAGGGGCTGCGCGACGGGTTCGGCTGGAGCCCGCTGGAAGAGGCGGGGCATATCATCGGCCTGGTCAAGGACGGGGCGAATATATCGCTTGAGCCGGGGGGGCAGCTGGAACTTTCCGGCGCGCCGCTGGAGACGATTCACGAAACCTGTGATGAGGTTAATCAGCATCTGGCCGAAGTGAAATCCGTGGCCGACCGGATCGGCGCGGGCTTTATCGGCTTGGGCGCCGCACCCGAATGGACGCATGAGCAGATGCCGCTGATGCCCAAGGGGCGCTATGCGCTGATGGACGCCTATATGCAGCGCGTCGGCACCCATGGCACGCAGATGATGCGGCGTACCTGCACCGTTCAGGTGAACCTCGATTTTTCGTCCGAGGCGGACATGGTGCAAAAGATGCGCGTGGCGCTGGCGCTGCAGCCGGTCGCGGTGGCGCTTTTTGCCAACTCGCCGTTCTTCGAAGGCAAGCCCAATGGTCACAAAAGCTGGCGCAGCCGGATCTGGCGTAGTCTGGACGATGCCCGCACCGGAATGCTGCCTTTCGTGTTTGAAGAGGGTTTCGGATTTGAGCGCTGGGTGGAATATGTTTTGGATGTGCCGATGTATTTCGTCTATCGGGACGGCAAATATATCGATGCGCTGGGCCAGTCGTTCCGGGATTTTCTGCAAGGCAGGCTGCCTGCGCTTCCGGGAGAGATCCCAACGCTGAGCGACTGGGCCGATCATCTGACGACGGTTTTCCCCGAAGCCCGGCTCAAGAAATTCATCGAGATGCGCGGCGCCGATGGCGGCCCTTGGAGGCGGCTTTGCGCATTGCCGGCGCTTTGGGTTGGGTTGTGCTATGACCAGAATGCGCTGGATGCGGCCAGCGATTTGTTCAAAAGCTGGGATGCTGATACGCGCCAGGCGCTGAGGGTTGCAGCCTCGGTCGATGGTCTTCAGGCGCGGGTGGGCGATATATCGATGCATGATCTGGCGCGTGAAGTCGTGGCCATTGCCGAGAGCGGGCTGAAGGCGCGGGCGCGTCCGGGTGCGGGCGGCATGGTCCCCGATGAGACCCATTTTCTGAATGCGCTGAAAGAGACGCTTGAAACCGGCAAGACGCCGGCCGATGAGCTATTGGAGCATTACCATGGCGACTGGGGCGGGGATCTGTCGAAGATTTATGACGCCTATAGTTATTGAGCTTGCGCCGGTGGCGGGGTAGGGCCGCCGAGTATTTATGCAAAGAAGAAGGGGCTTGCGTCAGTCGCGCCCTGAGCGCGGGATCGAGCTTGGGGTAAATTCGGAGCCCGCGTCATCGCCCGCACCGGTGCTGAGCGGATCAGGGCCGAACCTGTTGGTGCCGGATGTTCCGGGGATAATGAAAAATATCAGAAGAACGATCCAGCCGATCAGGGGTATGAAGGCAATCAGAAGCCACAGGGCGGTTCGGTCTGTGTCGTGAAGCCGGCGCGCCGCCACTGCCAGCGACGGAAGAAACGTAGCCAGATTGAATAGTGCGCCAAGTATGCCGACGTTTTCCACCGAAGCGCCAAATAGGACCGAATCCAGTATCGACGCGACGGTGCCGCCGATCAGAAGGAAAAGGATGAACCACCAGTATTCGGCCCGCCGTGCGCGGCCCGAAAAGGTGACGTATTTCTGAAAGCAGAGGCGAACGGCCTGATTGAAACTCATGAAGGTACCGTCTGTAAGCAAGGGTTGAGAGAAGTCTGGCGCAAAGCGGCGGAAAATCAAGCTTTGGTTTTCTTGCCGATTTTGGGCTCGCTTCCGCTTAGCAGGCGCTGAATGTTCTGGCTGTGGCGCAGGAAGATCAGCAGCGCGAGGATGAGAGCCAGCACAAAAAGAGAGCCCGGCCCGATCAGCAGGCTGAACAGCGGGGTGGCTGCTGCGGCCATGAGCGCGGCGAGCGAGGAATAGCGAAAGGCTGCGGCGACGGCGGCCCAGGTGGCGCAGGCGGCAAGGCCCAGCGGGAAGGCAAGGACCAGAACGGTGCCCAGAAAGGTGGCCACGCCCTTGCCGCCGCGAAATTTCAGATAGAGCGGGAAAAGATGCCCCAGAAACGCAAAGAGCGCGGCCAGCTGGGCGGCGTCATCGGCCAGAAGGGCGCGGGCCAGAAGAACCGCGATACCGCCTTTTCCGGCATCCATGATCAGGGTCAGGAAGGCGGCCGGTTTATGGCCGGTGCGCAGGACATTCGTAGCCCCGATATTGCCCGATCCGATCCGGCGCAGGTCGCCAAGGCCGAAGGTGCGCGCGAAGACGATGCCAAAAGGCACCGATCCGAGAAGATAGGCGAGTATGGCGGTCAGGCCGAGCAGCGGAAGGCTTGTCGTGAGTTCGGGCATGGGTCTGTGAATTTCCTGTCGTGCCAAGCCTGCGCCGGGGATGTGGTGCCGGTCAAGCCTGTGGCGGGAAGACCTGACGGCCCGCGACATAGGTGGCCAGTACCCGGCCTTCCATCCGGGCGCCGTCAAAGGGCGTGTTCTTGGATTTCGACCGAAGGGTCGCGCGGTCGAGAACGAAGGGGGCATCAGGGTCGAACAGGATCAGATCGGCGGGGGCGCCCACCTGCAGCCGGCCCTGCGGCAGGCCAAGGCGATTTGCGGGGTTCAGCGTCATGGCGCGAAACAGCGCGGGCAGGTCGAGGGCGCCGGAATGATAAAGGCGCATGGCGGCGGGCAGCAGCGTTTCAAGTGCGACGGCGCCCGAGGCGGCCTCTTCAAACGGCAGGCGCTTGGATTCTTCATCCTGCGGGGTGTGCATCGACGAGATGATATCGATCAGCCCCGTTTCGACGGCCTCTACCATGACGCTGCGGTCGTCTTCGGAGCGAAGTGGTGGTTTTAGCTTGAAGAATGTCTTGTAGTCGCCAACGTCCAGTTCATTCAGCGTCAGATGATGGATGTTGACGCCTGCTGTGACGTCAAGGCCCGCCTCTTTGGCGCGTTTGAATGCCGAAAGGGAGGCCGCGCTGGAAAGATTATCGGCGTGATAGCGCGCGCCGGTCATTTCGACCAGCGCAAGGTCCCTTTCAAGCCCTAGGCGTTCGGCCATCGGCGATACCGATGGCAGCCCGCGCAGGGTGGAGAATTTGCCCGAGGTCGCAGCAGCGCCCGCGGATAATCCGGGATCCTGGGGATGGGCCATGACCAAGGCGCCGAGCGCACGGGCATATGTCAGGCAGCGCACGAACACTTTGGTATCGCTGATGACATGATCACAGTCTGAAAACGCAACAGCGCCGGCGTCTTTCAAAAAACCGATTTCGACCATTTCGCGCCCGGCGCGCCCCTTGGTCAGGGCGGCCATGGGGGCGATGCGCACGGGCGATACGGCCTCGGCGCGGCGGGTGGCGAATTCCAGTGTTTCGGGGCTGTCGATGACGGGGATCGTATCGGGGCGGGTGACCATGGTGGTTACGCCGCCTGCGGCCGCGGCAAGGCCAGCGGTGCGAAAGCTTTCCTTGTGACGCTCGCCCGGCTCGCAGACCTTGACGCCGATATCGACAATGCCGGGGGCGAGGCATTTGCCATTACAGTCGTGGATTTGACGGTGGTTCGAGGGCGGGCGGCCGGTGCCGGTGGCCGCGATGATCCCATCCTCTATGGACAGCCAGCCGGCGCTGTCTGTTCCGGCCTGCGGATCGATCAGACGGGCATTGGTGAACAGGATATTCATGAGGCGCCCCCATGGTTGCGGGCCAGAAGATCCATCGCCGCCATGCGCACGGCGACCCCCATTTCAACCTGTTCCTGAATGACCGAGCGGTTGATGTCATCGGCCAGAGTGCCATCGATTTCGACGCCGCGGTTCATCGGGCCGGGGTGCATGACGATGGCGTCGGGTTTGGCAAAGCTCAGCTTTTCCTCATCCAGGCCATAGCGGTGATAATACTCGCGCTCAGAGGGGATGAACCCGCCGTCCATACGCTCGCGCTGAAGGCGTAGCATCATGACGACATCGGCATCTTGCAGGCCCTCGCGCATGTCGTCATAAACTTCGACCCCGAATTCGGCGATCCGGGCGGGCATCAGGGTGGGCGGGCCGATAAGGCGAATGCGGTTTTCCATCTTGCCCAGAAGCATCAGGTTCGATCGGGCAACGCGCGAATGGGCGATATCGCCGCAAATGGCGATTGTCAGGCGGTGCAGCCGCCCCTTGGCCCGGCGAATGGTCAGCGCGTCCAGCAGGGCCTGCGTGGGGTGTTCGTGGCGCCCGTCGCCAGCGTTCAGCACCGCGCAATTGACTTTTTCCGCCAACAGATTGACCGCACCCGAATGCGGGTGGCGCACGACCAGAAGATCGGGGTGCATCGCGTTCAGCGTCAGTGCCGTGTCGATCAGCGTTTCGCCCTTTTTGATTGACGAGGCCTGCATCGCCATCGACATCACATCGGCACCCAGACGCTTGCCGGCGATCTCGAAAGACGCCTGAGTGCGGGTCGAGTTTTCGAAGAACATGTTGATCTGGGTGCGGCCGGTCAGGACGTCGGAATGCTTGTGCTCGCCGCGGTTCAGCGAGACATAGTGATCGGCAAGATCCAGAAGCGTGGTGATCTCATCGGGGGCCAGAGGTTCAATCCCCAGAAGATGCTTTTGGCGGAAGGTCATTTGCAGCTGTCCCCGATTTTCTGGGCTTATAGTTGGGCCAAAGCGTGGGGTCAAAGGGTGAAATGTGCTTGCCGCGGTCGAGGCGCGGTCGTGCCAGGAGGTGACGCGGGTGCGGTTTGGCCTGCCTCTGGCAGGGATATTTGTACCAAGTGGAAGAGGAGGTTTAGCTTTTGCCTGAACGGGGGTAGATTTTGGGGATGTACGAAGATCTGAGTCTTGCGCAGGCGCGCGCGCTGTTGGAGTGGCAGGTTGAACTGGGCGCGACCGAGGCGATCGGGGATGAGCCCATCGATCGCTTTGAGCTTGCATCTGTGCAGGCGGCGCCGGTGAGCGATCCCGCTTCGCCCGTTGCCGCCAGCCCCGGGCCGGTGGCGCCTGAGCCGGCGGCGGGCGCGCAGGATGCGGTTGCGGCAGCGCGCCAGGCGGCTGGCGCGGCGGGCACGATTGAAGCGCTGCGCGTAGCGATGGAAAGCTATGAGCATTGCGATTTGCGTCAGGGCGCGCGCAATCTTGTGTTCTCGGACGGTCAGCCGGGCGCGCGCGTGATGATCGTGGGCGAAGCGCCGGGGCGGGACGAGGATATCGCCGGGCGCCCCTTTGTCGGGCGAGCCGGGCAGCTTCTGGACCGGATGTTTGCGGCTATCGGTCTGGGGCGCGGCGAGGGCGGCGGGCTTGCGCCTTTGTACATCACCAATGTGATGCCGTGGCGACCGCCGCAGAACCGCGATCCCCGGCCCGAAGAGATTGCGATGATGGTGCCGTTTCTGGAACGACATATCGAACTGGCCGCCCCTGATTTTCTGATCTCGATGGGCAATACATCCTGTCAGGCGATTTTGGGCCGAAAGGGCATCACCCGGCTGCGCGGGAACTGGGCCGAGGCGATGGGGCGGCCGGTGTTGCCGATGTTCCACCCTGCTTATCTGTTGCGCAATCCGGTCATGAAGCGCGAGGCATGGAGCGATTTGCTGTCGCTTCGCGCGCGCCTGTCGCAGGATGGCTGATACCGCCGGTTTCGGGGGCAGAGCGTGGTTTGGCCTGTGCGCCCGTATGCCTCAGATGTTTTTAGGGCGTGCAATGGTAATCGGGAGTTAACCGGGTCCGAGCAGCCACCTGAAGAAAGGGCCAGCCATGTCTGGGATTGACGAAACCAAGGAATTTCTGCCGGTACGGATCGCGGTTCTGACCGTGTCGGACAGCCGCTCGCTGAAGGACGACCGATCTGGTCAGGTGCTGGTCGATCGTCTTGAGACGGCGGGCCATCATCTTGCGGCGCGTCAGATCATCCGTGACGAGCGCGCCGATATTGCCGATCAGCTCCGCCGCTGGGCATCGGATCCCCAGATCGACGTGATCATCTCAACCGGCGGTACGGGCCTGACCGGGCGGGATGTGACGGTCGAAGCGCATCGCGATGTCTATGAAAAGGAGATCGAGGCCTTTGGCACGGTTTTCACGCTCGTTTCGATGAAGAAGATCGGCACCTCTGCGGTTCAGAGCCGGGCGACGGGCGGCGTGGCGAATGGCACGTATCTTTTTGCGCTGCCCGGCAGCCCCGGCGCCTGCAAGGATGCATGGGATGAAATTTTGGCCTTTCAGCTCGATTTCAGGCACAGACCCTGCAATTTCGTCGAGATAATGCCGCGTCTGGATGAACATTTGCGACGAAAATAACGTTCTCTTGCGTAAAAGCCTCTGTGACTTGGAGCCGGGCGCAGGCTGAATTATGCTCAACCGATGTGAGCAAGCGCCGGTAAGCGGCAAAAGGACGTCTAGATGCGTTTTCTGAAACGAAGCCTTATGGGCGTTTTCCTCTTGGCGGTCACCGTTGGGCTTTTGGTCTGGGCGGGCGATATAGTTTATACATCGGTGCAGGCGCGTATGACGAAGGACAGCCGCCAGAGACCCGTGCGTGAGCGGGTCTTTGCGGTAAGTGTCGAGCGTTTCGAACCCCGTGCGATCACCCCTGAGCTGACCACTTTTGGCGAGTTGCGCGCGCGCCGGCAGCTTGAGGTGCGCGCGCCCGCGTCCGGTACGCTGGTCAGGCTGTCGCCAGATTTCGAAGAGGGCGGGCAGGTTCGCAAGGGGGCGTTCCTGCTTCAGGTGGATCCGGCCGATGCGCGCGCGGGGGTGAGCCAGGCAAAAATCGATCTTGCCGAGGCCGAGGCCGAGCTTCGCGATGCTGAGCGCAACGTCGATCTGGCCGCGCAGGAGCGTTCGGCCGCCACAATGCAGGCCGAGCTGAGAAAGCGCGCGCTTGCGCGCCAGACCGATCTGAAAAATCGTGGCGTTGGAACAGAGGCAAGCGTGGAGGCAGCTGAACTGGCTGCTGCTTCGGCCAATCAGGCGCTGATCTCGCGCAAGACCGCCGAGGCGGCGGTGAAGGCGCGTGTCGATCAGGCGCGCACGCGTCTTGAGCGCCAGAAGATCACCCTGCAGGAGGCGGAGCGGAGCCTGAAAGAAACCGAGATATTCGCCGAATTTGATGGCACCCTTAGCGGGGTGTCGGTGGTCAAGGGCGGTCTGGTCAATGCAAATGAGCGTCTGGCGCAGCTAATCGACCCCAGCGCATTGGAGGTGACTTTCAGGCTGTCGGCGGCACAATACGCCAGAATTCTTGATGAACAGGGCCGGCTTTTGGGCCTGCCGGTGACGGTGACGCTTGATGTCGCAGGGGTGGACATAATGGCCAAAGGCCGCGTCTCGCGCGAGGGCGCGGCGGTTGGTCAGGGCCAGACCGGACGCCTGATATTTGCCACGCTGGATCAGCCGAAAGGCTTTCGGCCCGGCGATTTTGTTACCGTCCGGATGACCGAGCCGACCTTGCAGCGGGTGGCGAAACTGCCGGCGACGGCGGTGGATGCGGCCCAAACCGTTCTTGTGGTCGGGCCACAAGAACGGCTCGAAGCGGCGCCGGTCGAGGTGCTGCGCCGTCAGGGCGATGATGTCATCGTGCGCGCGCGCTCTCTGGCTGGCCGGCAGGTGGTGCGCGAACGCTCACCCCTTTTAGGGGCCGGGATCAAGGTCAGGGTGCTTGAACCCGATGGCGGGGCGGCGGCCCCCGCGCCGCAGGAGCCCGAACTGGTCGAGCTTTCGCCAGACCGGCGTGCGGCGATCATTGCCTTTGTCGAGGCAAACAACCGGATGCCCAGCGATGTGAAAGCCCGCATTCTGGCGCAGCTTTCGAAAGACAAGGTGCCCGCCCGTGTCGTCAAGCGGATCGAAGGCCGCATGGGTGGCTAGGCGATGGCGGGGCATTTGAGTTCATCGGCCGGCGGCGTGCTTTCCTATTTCACGCGCCACAAGACGGCGGCCAATCTGGTTTTGGTCGTGCTAATCGTTCTGGGGCTGACGACCTTCCCTCGAATGCGCGCTCAGTTTTTTCCCGATGTGATCATCGACAATGTGTCGGTGAGCGTCGCCTGGCCCGGGGCGGGGGCCGAAGATGTAGACACCGCCATCGTTCAGGTTCTTGGCCCGGCACTTTTGCAGGTCGAGGGGGTGACAAGCTCGACCTCGACCTCTTCAGAGGGGCGTGCGCGGATCGCGCTTGAGTTTGAGCCGGGCTGGAACATGGCGCGCGCCGCCGATGACGTGCAGGTTGCCGTCGATGCGGTGACGAGTTTGCCCAGCGAGGCGGAAAAGCCCGTTGTTCGCCGCGGTGCATGGCGCGACCGGGTCACCGATCTTGTCATATCGGGGCCGGTGGCGCCGGATCAGCTGGGCCGTTTCGCAGATGAGCTGACCGTGCGGCTTTTTGCGGCGGGTGTGACGCGCACCACGATACGCGGCGTTGCGGCGCCCGAGACGCTCGTCGAGGTGCCTTCGGCCGAGCTGATCAAAAACAAGATCTCGATGCGGGAAATCGCCGAAGCCATCGCGCAGGAGGCGCAATCGGATCCGGCAGGCGATGTGGTGGGGGCCAATGCGCGGGTGCGCACCGGGGTGTCGAAAAGAACCGCCGATCAGGTGGGCGCGATCATTCTGCGATCCAATGCCGATGGCTCTAACCTGACGATATCTGATGTTGCGCGGGTGCGCGTCGGCGGTATCGACCGCGAACGCGCCTATTTCGTCGGTGATAATCCGGCGATGTCCGTGCGCGTTGATCGATCCGACCGCGGCGATGCAATCGATATTCAGGCGCTCGTCGAGAAAACCGCCAAAGCCTTTGAGGCAACCCTGCCCGAGGGTGTGAAAATCGATCTGATCCGAACCCGGGCCGAGGCGATTTCCGGGCGGCTTAATCTTTTGTTGGACAATGGTTTGCTGGGTCTGGCGCTGGTTGTCGGCCTGTTGTTTCTGTTTTTGAATGCGCGCACGGCCTTTTGGGTGGCGGCCGGTATTCCGGTCGCGATGCTCAGCGCGATTACCTTGATGTACGCCGCTGGCCTGACACTGAACATGGTGTCGATGTTTGCGCTGATCATCACGCTGGGGATTGTGGTTGATGATGCTATCGTGGTCGGCGAGCACGCCGATTTCCGGGCCCGGCGATTGGGCGAAAGCCCTGTCGTCGCGGCGGAAAACGCAGCCCGCAAAATGGCTTTGCCGGTCTTTTCGGCGACGATAACCACCGTGATTGCTTTTTTCGGTCTGGTCGCCATTGGCGGGCGGTTCGGGCAGCTGATCGCGGATATTCCGTTCACGGTGATTGTGGTTCTCATCGCCTCGCTGATCGAATGCTTTCTGATACTGCCCAACCACATGAGCCATGCTTTGGTCCATGTGGCCAAGCGGCATTGGTATGACGCGCCCAGCCGCGTGGTGAACGGCGGATTTGTCTGGGTTCGCGACCGGGCGTTCCGGCCACTGATGCAACTGGTGATCAAAGCGCGTTATCCGGTCTTTGCCGGTGCGGTCGTTCTTTTGGCGTCGCAGATCGCGCTTTTTTTCAATGGTGAGGTTCAGTGGCGGTTTTTCAACGCGCCTGAACGATCATCGGTTTCGGGGAACTTTGCGATGCTGCCCGGCGCTACCCGCGCCGATGCCACGGCAATGATGAAAGAGATGCAGCGCGCAACCTCGGCCGTGGCCGCGCGCTATGAAGAGCAAACCGGAATAAATATCCTCGACTATGTTCTGGCCGAGGTTGGGGGGAACACCGGGCGCGGCCTGTCGGGGGTCGAGAACAAAGACCGCGATCTTTTGGGCTCAATCGCGATTGAGCTTATAGATGCCGACCTGCGGCCAGATTATTCCTCTTTCAGTTTCGTTGCCGATCTGCAGGAGGAGGTGCGCAAGCTGCCCATGGCCGAAATCGTCAGTTTTCGCGGCTGGCGTTCCGGTCCCGGCGGCGATGCGCTTGATGTTCAGTTTTATGGCGCGGGGGCAGGGACGCTCAAGGCGGCTTCCGAAGCGCTCAAAACCGCCGTCGCCAAATTCCCCGAGGTTTCGGCGGTGGAAGATACGCTTGCCTATGACAAGCAAGAGTTGATCCTTGAGTTGACGCCGCAAGGGCAGGCGCTGGGCTTTACCATCGATGGTCTGGGCCGTGTTCTGCGCGACCGGCTGAACGGGATCGAGGCGGCAAGCTATCCCGATGGCCCCCGCTCTGCCACGATCCGGGTCGAGCTTCCGGCAAACGAGCTGACGGCGGATTTTCTTCACCGGACACAGCTACGTACGGGGGCGGGCAACTATGTGCCACTGGCCGATATCGTTTCGGTCACCCAGCGCAGCGGGTTTACCACGGTGCGACGCGAAAACGGGATCCGTGTGGTGACGGTGTCGGGCGATATTTCGGAAGATGATCCCGCCCGCGCCGAGGCAATCACGACCGAGCTGCGCGATACCATCCTGCCTGACATCGCAAGCCGCTTTGGCGTCTCGTATGAAATCGGCGGGCTGGCCCAGCAGGAGCGCGATTTTCTGAGCAATGCGTTGTTGGGTTTCATGCTGGGGCTTTTGGGGATTTATCTGGTTCTAAGTTGGGTTTTTTCCAGCTGGACACGCCCGATGGTGGTTATGGCGATCATTCCCTTTGGCCTGGTTGGGGCGATATTCGGGCATTATTTCCACGGCGTTCCGATGTCGATGTTTTCGGTGGTTGGCCTGATCGGGATGACCGGCATCATTATCAACGACAGTATCGTTCTGGTCACGACAATCGATGAATATGCCGAAGAACGCGGGCTTTTCCCGGCGATTGTCGATGGCGTGGCCGACCGGCTGCGACCGGTGCTTTTGACAACGCTGACGACGGTTTTGGGGCTGGCGCCGCTGCTTGCCGAAAAATCGCAACAGGCGCAGTTTCTCAAACCCACGGTGATCACTCTGGTTTATGGGCTTGGGTTTGGCATGGTTCTGGTTCTGCTGATCGTACCGGCCCTGATTGCCATGCAAAAAGACGTGTCCGGAACGCTTAGATCCACCCGCCGCGCGCTGCTTTTCCCGCGCGCAGGCCGCGCCCGGCACCCGGGGCGCCGCCGCGCATTTCTGGCGGTTGCGGTTGCGGTGCTGGGCGCTATTGCAAGCTTTGCCGCGACGCTGGGCGCAGTTATCTGGACCGGGGCGCTGGCGCCGTTCGTGACGAGTGCGATACCTGTACTGGCCGCATTGCCACCATTGCAGGCGGCGCTGGGCCTTTATATCGCCAGCGTCGCAATCATCGCCGTGCTGGTCTTTTTGGGGGCAGTGGCGATCGGGCCGCGCAGGCTCAAATCTGCCCGGCACTGACCGGGGCCGGCGGGTCTAGCCGATCTGGCAGCCCCGGATGTCGATGGCGCGATCTTCCTGAAACACGGTAAAGCGCAGAAGCGACGGGTCCAGCTTATAACCCTCCGGCGGCTCGGGGTAGAGATCGGATACCGCGACGATAGCATCGCCCGCGCGTGTGGTTTTCGCCTCTGACACCCAGACGGCGGGATCGGCCAGCTCCACGACTGTTTTTTCTGTTCCGCCGGTAGCAGCGACCGGGATCCGTACCGTCAGGCGCAGACCGTCCTGCATGGGCATGACGCTGCACAGAACGGTGCCGATGCCGGCCATGGCCGCCGGTGTCGGGCGGTGATCCAGCGCGGCCTGAATGCCGCTGTCGGGGGTTGTTACCTGAGGCGACAGAACACCGGTCAGTTTGAGGTTGACCGGGATACAGACATCCTCGCACACGCCCAGATTGACAGAGCCGTCCAAAGTGATCGGCTGATCGGGCTGGCGCGGTGTGAACTCAAGCGGGATTACAACGCTGTTCTTGTATCCGATGGTCTCAAGCCCGTTCAGGTCGTAAATCTTCGGCGTCGGCCAGTGGATTTTTACCGATCCGAAATTGTCGCTTCCTTCCCAGGAAAAGCTGGGCGGTATCCCCGCCTCGCCCGGGCTGCGCCAATAGGTTTTCCAGCCCTCCGCCAGTTCAAGCCGAAGGCCCGCCATCTGCGTGCCCGATTGGGTTTTCCATCCCGGCAGCACTGTCGCCTTGACGAATTGATCGAAAGTTTGCGCCTGCCCGGCGGCGGGCAGCGCAGTGAAAAGGGCAATGGCCGAGAGGCTGCCGAAAAGAAGACGTCTGATCATGCCGCGACAATAGCCATCGCGCCGGAGGTTAAAAATCACAAAAGCTCGAAATCTTCGTGATTGTGTCTTTTGGTCCCCTTGCAAGTTGCCCCCCTGACGACACATGTTTGTCCCATGGACAGATCACCTGAAAACGTCGATTTCAGCGGTCAGCTTTTGATCGCAATGCCCGGCATGGGCGATATGCGCTTTGACCGGGCGGTGATCTTTCTGTGCGCGCATTCCGAAAAAGGGGCGATGGGCCTGATCGTGAACAAACCGTCACAGGATCTGTCCTTTGCCGATCTGGTTGAGCAATTGTCGCTTCCTTCCGAGGGGGGCGAGGTCGCGGCGCCGATACATTTCGGCGGGCCTGTCGATCACGGGCGCGGATTTGTCCTTCACTCGGATGACTATTCGATTGATGCCGCGACGCTTGGCGTCAAAGGCGGCTTTGGCATGACCGCGACGATAGATATTCTCAAGGATATCGCCACGGGCCATGGCCCCAAAGCGGCGCTTTTGGCGCTGGGATATGCCGGCTGGGGCCCAGGGCAGCTGGAGGAAGAGATTCAAAGCAATGGCTGGCTTTTATGCGATGCCACCTCTGACATCGTCTTTGATCAGCCCAATTCAGAGAAATGGGCCGCTTCCCTGCGCGGGCTTGGGGTGGATCCGGTCACCCTGTCGGCCAGTGCCGGACATGCCTGAAGGCGGGCCTTTTGCCCCGTCAGGGGCGCGGCGCCGCCGCCCGGCTTAGCCGGTCGTTGATCGCGCGGCCCAGCCCCTTGTCGGGGATCGGGGCCACGGCGATGGGGCCTTCTTCTTCATCCAGCTGATGCAGATGGTGGAAAAGATTGGCGGCCGCCTCATGTAGGTCACCTCCCGGTGACAGGTTCAGCGTTGCGCCAACCGATGCGCCAAAGCCCAGAAAACGCTCGCCCGGCTTGGCTGTTGTTGCATTCAGGCGAAGCTTTGCCACCGGCGCGTAATGCGAGGCCAGCTGCCCTGGGGCGGTGATATCCCCACTTTGCGGAAGCTCCAGCGCCCGGTCCAGACAGCGTTCGATCTCTTCCGCGGGCAGGCCGCCCGCGCGAAGCAGGGTGGGCGCCCCGGCCAGACCGATAATCGTCGATTCAAGCCCCACCTCGGTTGGGCCGCCGTCCAGCACGGCATCGATGTTGCCCGACAGGCCGCTTAGCACATGTTGCGCCTGTGTCGGGCTGATCCGGCCCGATGGGTTGGCCGAAGGGGCGGCGACCGGGGCGGCGAAAGCATTGAGCAGGGACCGCGCCAGAGGATGTGCCGGAACCCGGATCGCAACCGTCGGATTGCCGGCCGTCACCAGCGGCGAAAGCCCCGCATCGCGGCGCAGCGGCAGAACCAGTGTGAGCGGCCCCGGCCAGAAGGAAATCGCAAGGCGAAGCGCATCGTCGTTGAATTTTGCATAGGCGCGCGCCGATTGCAGGTCGGCAACATGCACGATTAGCGGGTTGAACGACGGGCGCCCCTTGGCCTCGAAAATCCGCGCTACGGCTTTGCCCTGCCGCGCATCGGCGCCCAGCCCGTAAACGGTTTCAGTCGGAAAGGCGACCAGTCCGCCATCCGACAGGATCCGTTCGGCGCGCGCAATGCCATCGGTGTCGGGCGAAAGGGTTTGTGTGGTCAGGCTCATACGATTTGACGCTGCGTCCTTGTTGATAGAGAAAGGGCATCCGTTAGGGTTGTCTGATAGGCTTGCACAGCCAGTTTTCCAAGATGTTTTCCCAAGGACCCATCCTATGACTTACCGCGCCCCTGTTAGCGATTATCGGTTTCTTTTCGACAAGGTCGTCGGGCTGGGCGACGTTACCGCGACCGAACGGTTTGCCGATGCCAGCCCCGAGACGGTCGAGGCGATCCTGACCGAGGCCGGCAAACTGTGCGAGACGGTTCTGGCGCCGCTTCAGCGCAACGGCGATACCGATCCGGCGGTTCTGGAAAATGGCGTCGTACGTTGCTCCAAGGGTTTCGCCGAAGGCTATCGCGCCGTGGCCGAGGGCGGATGGGTCGGGATGTCGGCCCAGCCCGAGCATGGCGGCATGGGCTTGCCGCAAACGGTGACAACAGCAGTCAATGAGATGATGGCCTCTGCCTGTCTGTCGCTTCAACTGAACCCGCTGATGACGCAAGGCCAGATCGAAGCGCTGGAGCATCACGCGTCAGACGAGCTTAAGGCGGTCTATCTGCCCAAGCTGATTTCCGGGCAATGGTCCGGCACCATGAA
>JASBSV010000070.1 GCA_030148745.1 Paracoccaceae bacterium | reverse complement strand
GCGACGCGCCCGGTTCCTGCCCCAAATGCGGCATGACCCTTGTGCCTCAAGAGGAGGCAGGCGGAGACGCGCACAAAGGTCATGCGCATCACCATGACCATGAAACCCACGCTGGTCACGGCAAAGCAGCGCAGAACGCGGGCAAATACACCTGCCCCATGCACCCCGAGGTGATCAGCGATGAGCCCGGCTCTTGCCCCAAATGCGGGATGACCCTTGTGCCTCAAGAGGAGGCAGGCGAAGGCGCGCACAAAGGTCATGCGCATCACCATGACCATGAAACCCACGCTGGTCACGGCAAAGCAGCGCAGAACGCGGGCGAATACACCTGCCCCATGCATCCCGAGGTGATCAGCGACGCGCCCGGTTCCTGCCCCAAATGCGGGATGACCCTTGTGCCTCAAGAGGAGGCGGGCGAAGGCGCGCACAAAGGTCATGAAGGCCATGAAGGTCATGGCGGCACCGGGCAGGCGCATTCGGGGCACTCGGGTCATTCCGGTCACTCCACCGATCAGGATACCGAGAACGGGATCGAGCCGGGGTTCATGTCGATGGTCGATATGACCAAGGATATGCCGGCCAGTCCTGACGGGTTGAAGATGGAGTGGATCGAGGTGCCCTTTGGCCCGTTCTTCCCCGGGTTGCCGGGCGGATTGGTCCTGACGCTGACGCTTGACGGCGATGCGGTGGCCAAGGCGCGTCTGGGCACTCTGGTCGGTCAGGCGGGCGATCTTTTGGCCGATGGGCCGATGACGGCGGCGGATTTCGTGGCCAAGCTGACCTCGCTCAGCCCGCTGTCACCCGTGGCCTATGGCGTGCTGGCGCGGCGGGCGCTGGATGCGGCGGCGGGGCGCGGCGAGGATGGCGATATTGCCAAAGCGCAGGAGGCCGCGCTGGCGCGCGAGCGGCTGATCGGCAACCTTGGATGGCTGAGCGCCCTTGCCCTTCAATGCGGCCTGCCTGCGGCGCGGGATGAGGCCGCGCGCCTGCAGCGGCTGGTTCAGACCACCCTTGGCCCGCTGGAACCCCCGGTGGCGCTGGCACTTCGGGCACTGGCGCTAAGACTGAAGAAATCGGCGCCGCTGCGCGCCCGGCTGCGCGGGGTTGGAGCGTTTGGTGCGGCCGAGGGCGGGGCAGAGGATGCCCTGACGCGCTTAATCCATAACCTGAATAACATCATGCATGATATTGATATCTCATATATTGCGGATGACATCCCGGCACCAGATGACACCGCGATCACCGGCCATGGCATGGCCCATGTCACCACCGCGCGCGGGCGCGCAAGCCTGCATCTGATGGTCAAGGACGGGTTTGTCACATCGGCCAATCTTACGACCCCTTCGGCAGAGCGGGCGGCGGCGGTGCCCGATATGCTTTACGAGGCTGAGCTGGGCGATGCGCTGACGGCGGTTGCCTCGCTTGATCTCGACCCCTGGGAGATGGCGCGATGAGCATAGCCGCCCCGCTTGCCGCTGTCCTGATCGGTGCCTATCTGGTCGCGGTGCTGGAACGCTGGAGCGTCCATGGCCGCTTCAGCCTGAGCGCGCCGGCAATCTCGGCGCTGGCGCTTTTGGGGCGCGAATCCATCACCACCCGCAAGGCCGACGCGCTGTTTTTCGAGGCCGGGCCGGTTTTGTTGCTGGTGGCGGGGCTTTTGGCAGTGGCGGTGATCCCGCTGGCGCCGGGGCTGATCGTGACCGATCTGGCCTCGGGGGCGCTGTTTCTGAATGCGGCGCTGGCCTATGTGCTGGTGGCGCTGATTATGGCCGGCTGGGGCCCGGATGGCGCCTATGGGATGATCGGCGGCTGGCGGTTTCTGGGTCAGTTTCTGGGTTATGCGATGCTGATCGTGATGCCGATTACCGCCGTTGCGATGCGCGCGGAATCGCTGATGACCACGCAGATCGTGCAATCGCAGGCGCAGTTGTGGAACATTGTCTATCAACCGCTGGGCTTTGTCCTGTTCATCATCGCCGCCGTCGCGCTGGCCTTTGTGCCGCCGCTTGATCTGCCGGTGGCGGGCGGTGATCTGGCCGGCGGGGTCGAAGCGGAATATACCGGCGCGCGGCTGGCAATTCTGCGGCTGGCGCGGATGGTGATCATTCTGGCGCTGGCCGGTGCGACCGCGACCTTTTATCTGGGCGGCTGGCTGGGTCCGGTTCTGCCGCCCTGGGCCTGGAGCGCGCTGAAAACGCTGATCGTGGCCGCCGCGATGCTGTCGGCGGGCCGCTTTATCCCGCGCATTCGCGAGGCGCGGTTTCTTGAACTCTGCTGGAAACTGGGCATCCCCCTGTCGCTGGCCAATATCTTTCTTGTCGGCGTTCTGGTTCTGGTGGTTCCGCTATGACTGTGCCGCTGATCTTTCTGACCTTCTTTGGCGCTGCCGCCCTGTGGTTCGCCATCGTCGTCTTTCGCACCCATTCGATGGTGCGCTCGGCGCTGGCGCTTTTGTTTTCGCAAACCGCCGTGGGGGCGATGTTTCTGGTCATGCAGGCCGAGTTTCTGGGGGTTCTGCAGATCATGATGATGGCCACCGAGATGAGCGTGATGGCGATTTTCATGGTTATGTTCATGATGGACCCCGGCGGCCTTGGCGAGATGGAGATGACGCATCAGAAAAAGCGCTCGCTCTGGGCCGGTGGCATCGGTTTTGCCGCCGCGCTGGCGCTGGCATGGGCCGGAAACTGGGGCCCCGAGGCCACGGTCATTCCGCAGGCCGCCCGCCAGACCGAGCTTTTGGGGATCGAGCTTTTGGGCCGCTCGATGTTCATCTTTGAAAGTGCGGGCCTGACCATCCTGACAGCGATGATCGCGGCCACGATGGTGGCAATCGCGCCGGAAAAAGCCAAGCAGCCAAAAACAGTGCCGCAAAAGACAGCGCCGCAACACAAGGGGCATTCCCATGATCATTGAGCTTTCGGTCGCGCTCAGCTTTGCGGCAGGGCTTTTCGGCGTGGGCCTTTACGGCGCGCTGAGCCAGACCAATCTGGTGATGATCATGATGGGGGTCGAGCTAATGCTGGCCGCCGCATTGATCAATCTGGTGGCCTTCTGGCGCTATCTGCACCCCGATGCGATGTCGGGCCAGATGTTCGTTCTGATTGTCATGACGGTGATGGCGGTGGAAATGGCCGTAGGTTTCGGCGTGGCGATCGCGCGCTTTCGGGTGCGCGGCTCGGTCGAGATGGAAGAAGCGCGGGAGTTGAAGGGGTGAGCCTGCTGTCGCTGACACTTCTGGCGCCGCTGGTGGCGGCGGCCGCGATTTTGGTCTTGCGCCGGGCCAGCGCGGCGCTTGCGCTGGCTGGTGTTCTGCTGGGCTTTCTGGGGGCGGCGGGGCTTTTGTTCGGCGCGGCGCGCGGCGATCTGCTGCAGGCCGCCCTGCCCGGCTTGCCGCAGATGCCGCTGCGCCTGACCGCCGGGCCGCTGACCGCGCTTTTGTCGGCGCTGGTGGCCACGGTGGCCGCTCTGGTCGTGGTTTATGCCGTGGGCTATATGCGCAAAGACCCCGAAAAGCCCCGCTTTTTCGCCACGCTTTTGTTTTTCGTCAGCGCCATGCAGGCACTGGTTCTGGCAGGCGACTGGATCACCCTTCTGGCAGCATGGGAGCTGATCGGTTTCTCAAGCTATCTGCTGATCGGGTTCTGGCACGGGCGCGAGGGCGTTGCCGGCGCCGCCAGCCGCGCCTTCCTATACACCCGCAGCGCCGATCTGGGGCTTTATATCGCGGCCTTCATCCTGATCGGAAGCGCCGGCACCTCGGAAATATCGGCGGGCCTGACAACCGGCGGGGTGGCGGCAACCATCGCCGGGCTGGGCCTGTTGATCGCGGCGATGGGCAAATCGGCGCAGGTGCCGCTGCAGGACTGGCTTCAGCGGGCGATGGCCGGCCCGACCCCGGTTTCGGCGCTTTTGCATTCGGCGACCCTTGTGGCGGCGGGGGCGATCCTGCTGATCCGCAGCGCGCCGATGATGCCGGCGGGGGTTCTGACGCTGATCGCGCTGGTGGGGGGTGTCACGGCGGTGATCACCGGGCTGATGGCGCTGGCCGAGCGGGATCTCAAGCGCCTGCTGGCCGCCTCAACCTCAAGCCAGTATGGCCTGATGCTGCTGGCTGTGGGCGCCGGGGCGCCGATTGCGGCGCTTTTGCACCTTCTGGCCCATGCGGCGATCAAATCCTCGCTGTTTCTGGGTGCCGGTGTGTTTCAGCATGACCGGGACAGCACGAACCTGAGCGATCTTGCCGGCGCCGGGCGGGCGCGGCCGGGCATTTTTGCCGGTTTTGCGCTTTCGGCGCTGGCGCTGGCGGGCATTCCGCCGCTGGCCGGTTTCTTTTCCAAAGATGCGATCATCGCTGCCTCGCTTGCGGCACCCGGCGCGCTGTGGCTGGTGCCTCTGGCGCTGATCGGCACGGTTCTGACCGGGGCCTATATGGCGCGGGCGCTGCGGCATTTGTGGCGCGGCAAACCGCCGGGCCGGGCCGAGCGGGCGCCGTGGATGGCGGCGGGCATGGGGCTTTTGGTGGTGCCGGCAGCCGTGCTTGGCGCGGGATTTCCGGCGATTGAAGGACTGCTGAACGCGGCCCCGCCGGGCGGCGAGATGGCCGTGGCTTTGGGCCTTGCCGCGGCGGCACTGGGCCTGCTTGCGGGCTGGTTCATCCCCGCGCCGCGCCTTCTGGGCGGGCTTTTGCCATGGGCGCAGGGGGGCTTTGCCGTGGCGGGCGGGATGCGCGGGCTTGTCCTGCGCCCTGCCCTTGCCATCGCCGCCCTGACCGAGACGTTTGAGCAGCGCCTTTATAACGGCGCACTGGCCACTGGCCGGGCGATGCTGTCGCTGGGCCGGATCAGCCGCGAAACCGACGAGACCGGCATCGACGGCGCGATCTTTGCCCTTGCCCGCCGCACCCGAGAGACCGGCGCGCGCGCCCGGCGCCTGCAAAGCGGGCTGATTCACCGCGAACTGGCGCTGACCGTTCTGGGCATCGCCCTTGTCACCGCAGTTCTTCTGGCCGCCCCGCTTTATTCCTGAGGAGATTTCACACGTGTTTCCCCTGCTCACCCTCGCCACCTTCCTGCCACTTGTCGGGGCCGCATCGGTCATGGGTCTCGCCGGGCGCGGCGGGTCCCGCGCGCATGGCATCTCTATCGCCACAACCGGCCTTGTCTTTCTGGTCACGCTGGCGATCTGGGCGCGCGGCACGGCTCCGGGCGGGTTTTCGCAGATCGAAGAGATCACATGGATCCCGTCGATTGGTGCCGCATACCGGCTGGGCGTCGACGGGCTGAGCCTGCCGCTGATCCTTTTGACCTCGCTTCTGTTTTTCCTCTCGGCGATCTATTCGGCGCGGGTCGATGACCGGCCCGCGACCTATGTGGTGCTGATGCTGATGCTGGAAACCGCATCGCTGGGCACTTTCGCGGCGCTTGATGCGCTGCTCTTTTACGTTTTTTTCGAGGTTTCGCTGGTCTCGATGTATTTCATGATCGCCGGCTGGGGCCATGAGGACCGCCAGCGCGCGGCGCTGATGTTCTTTCTCTATACGCTGCTGGGAAGCCTGCCTTTGCTGCTGGCGATACTGGGCCTTTTCCTGGGCAGCGGCACTTTTGATATGCGCGTCTGGGTGGATGCGCCGCAACTGAGCGGTCTGGCCGCCATGCTGGCGCTGATTGCGATGCTCTTTACCTTTGCGGTCAAGATCCCGTCCTTTCCGGTGCATACATGGCTGCCCGCCGCGCATGTGCAGGCGCCCACGGTAGGAAGTGTCATTCTGGCCGGTGTGATGCTGAAATTCGGAACTTACGGCCTGATCCGGTTTGCCTTTCAGATGACGCCGGCGGCCTTTTCGCAGGCCGCGCTGGTGATTCTGGTCTTTGGGGTTTTCAGCGCGCTTTACGGCGCATTCGCAGCGCTTGCGCAGAGCGATCTGAAAAAGATGGTCGCCTATACGTCGGTCAATCACATGGGATATGTGGTCATGGGCGTGGCGGTTGCGGGGCTGACCGTCGATCCGCAGCTGAGGGCGGTTGCGCTGGATGGCGCTACATTGCAGATGATCAGCCACGGGCTGGTAACCGGGGCGCTGTTTTTCCTTGTTGGCATGTTGCAGGACCGCGCCCATACCCGCGCCATGGATGATTTCGGCGGGCTTCTGGGGCGGGTTCCATGGCTGGGATGGGCGTTCATCCTGTCGGCCTTTGCCTCGCTCGGCCTGCCGGGTCTGGCGCATTTCCCGGCCGAGTTTCAGGTCTTTCTGGCCACGCTGAACATTCAGCCATGGGCGGTGCTTGCCGTTCTGGCCATCGTCATCACGGCCGGGCTTTACCTGCGCGCCATTGCAGCGGTGTTTCTGGGCGCGCCCAATGATAAATGGGCCGCCATGCCCGATCTGGACCGGCGCGAGCTTTGGGTGATCCTGCCCCTTCTGGCGCTGATCGTCGCGGTTGGCGTGGCGCCGGGGATGCTGCTGGGGATGATCCACGCAACCATGGCGGCGCTCTGATGGGGATGGCGCGCGATCTGTCATTTCTCTTGCCCGAGATGACGCTGGGCATAACAGCCTTTATCATGCTGGTGGCCGAGATGCTGCGCCGCCCGCGTCTGGCGCTGCTGATCGGGCTTGCCGGGCTGGCATTGGCCACGGCGCTGACCTTTCCGGTGCTGAACGCCGGGACCACCGTTTTTGGCGGCACCTACCGGATTGACATGCTGAGCGGTTGGGCCAAGCTGATCCTCTTGCCGGGAACGGCTCTGGCGCTCCTGCTGGCGCGGGCCGAGATTGCGGGCCGTGACCGCGAGGGCAGCGTTTATGCCCTGATCGCTCTGGTCACTCTGGGCGCGCTGATGCTGTCGGGCAGCGGCGATGTGATGCTGATGGTGCTGGGGGTGGTGCTGACGGGGCTTGGATCATTTGCCCTTGTGGCATGGCCGCGCGACGATGCCGCGACCGAGGCGGCGATGAAATACCTCGTCTTCGGGTCGGTCACCGGGGCGGTGATGATCTATGGGCTCAGCTTCTGGTACGGCGGGACCGGCAGCACGCTTTATTCGGCCCTTTCAGGCATTGGTGATCAGCCGCTGATCGCCATGGCCGGCCTGATCGCGGTGATTGTCGGGCTGGGCTATAAGGCGGCGCTGTTTCCGTTCCATTTCTGGGCCCCCGACGCCTATGAGGGCGCGCCGGTCTCCATCGCCGCCTATCTGTCGGTGATCACCAAACTGGCCGCGCTTTTCGCCTTTGCTCAGGCGTTCAGGGATCTGCCCACTTCGACCGGCTGGCCGCTGGTCATTGCACTGATCGCTGCGGCAACGATGAGCTATGGCTATCTGGCGGCACTGGTCCAGACCCGGATGGTGCGGCTGATTGCCTATTCCTCGATCGCGCAATCGGGGTATTTCCTGCTGGGCCTTCTGGCCATCGGCGGCGGCACGCTCGCCCTGCCCTCGCTGATCGTCTTTGGCGCGGCCTATGTGGCGATGAACCTTGGCGCCTTTGCGGTGATCATGGTCGCGGGCCGCGAGTTGGAGGATTTCCGCGGCTTTGGCCGCGCCGCGCCAATCACCGGCGTGGCGATGGTGATCTTTTTGTTGTCGTTGACCGGCATTCCGCCGCTCTTTGGCTTTGTCGGCAAGGTCTATCTGTTCGGCGCGGCCATCTCGGCGGGCTATCTGTGGCTGGCCATCATTGCGATCCTCAACAGCGTTCTGGCGCTGGCGGTTTACCTCAGGATCATCGTGGCGATGTATCAGCCGCGCCCGGATGCGGCCGCCGCGCCCGGACAGGCCGGGCCGCTGATCGCGGCGGTGCTGGGCATTACCGTGCTGATTACCCTTGTCATGGGGCTTTTTGCAGGGCTCCTGCCGGGCTAATCCAAAACCGCGTAGCGCGCTTTAAGAAGCCCTTCGGCATATTCCTCTGCCGCATTGCTGTCGTAAACGATACCGCCGCCCACATTCAGCCGCGCCTCGCCATCCCCGTGGCAAATTACGGTCCGGATCGCCACGTTGAACTGCATCGCCCCCGAGGGCGCGATCCATCCGATGGCGCCGCAATAGGGGCCGCGCGCCTTCTCTTCCAGCTCGGCGATGATCTGCATCGCGCGGATCTTGGGCGCCCCGGTGATCGAGCCGCAGGGAAAGACGGCGGCAAAAATCTCGGCCAGCGTCACACCCGGCAAAAGACGCGCGACGATGCGCGAGGTCATCTGATGCAAGGTCTCATAGGTTTCGACGGTAAAAAGCTCAGGGACACGCACGCTGCCCACCTGTGCCAGACGGCTGATGTCATTGCGCATCAGATCGACGATCATCAGATTTTCCGCCCGGTTCTTTTCCGACCCGCGCAGCCATGCGATCTGCTCGGCATCCTCGGCCGCTGTCGCCCCGCGGGCAGCCGTGCCTTTCATCGGCCGGGTTTCAATCCGCCCCTCCTGATCGATCTGAAAAAACAGCTCGGGCGAACGCGACAAAAGCACCGGACCGCCCAGATCGGCAAAGGCCCCAAAGGGCGCCTTCTGCCGCGCCCGCAGCCGCGCATAAAGCGCCACAGGCGCGCCGGTGTAACGCGCACGCAGCGGGAAGGTCAGATTGGCCTGATAGATGTCGCCAGCGGCGATATAGTCCTGCACCGCGGCAAAGGCGGCATCATAGCGCGCCCGGCTCCAGAGCGGCTCTGGCCGGCTGAGCCCGGCGGCAGCATCGGCAAACGCCGGGGCCGGGCGCGGCGCATCAAAGACGCCAAAATGCATCAGCGGCATCTGCCCGCGCGCCGGCATCAGCCCGCGCAGCTTGGCCGAAAACACATATCCCAGCTCGTAACTTGCATAACCGGCCAGCCAGTGACCCTGCGCGCGCGCCTCGTCCAGCGCGGCAAAGGCGGCAGGAACCTCTTGCGGGGTATCGGCGCGGATCATCCGGGCCGGCGCCACAAAGGCGCTGCCCCCCGGCAGCGGGCCGCCATCGAAAATCACCTGATGCTGCGACATGGCCCCGGCCAGCGATCAGAAATCCGCGGCAATGCGCAGATCGCGCAGCGGGCGCACGATATCGATCGATTCCTGATAGAGCGGATGCGCCTTATAGGCGGCCAGCGCGTCTGCATCGGCAAACTCGGCATAGACGATCACATCGACCTCGCCCGAAAGGCTGTCGTTGCGGGTGTTCCGGCGCACCTCAAAGGCCTTTGCCTGCGGTATCCTGCCCAGCCGCGACAGACCTTCGATCATCCGCGGAATATCGGCGCGCTCCTTGGCGCTGAAAAAGACGACATGCCGGATATTCGGACGCTGAGGCATCATCCACCCCTCCCTTACCGCTCAATTATCGGGGCGCGAACAGCCCCTCTCTGGCGCTGAGGGGGTAATGGCTTTGCGCCGGGGCGACAAGCGGTTTCGTGCCCCCGGCAACTGCGGGCAGAGACGGAGGCACAGGTTTGTTGACAAAGCCGCCGTTACGGCGCGGCTGAGAATTTCACGACGGGGTCTTTGCTGTCGATCAGGGCTATAACCGCCGATTTGGCACCGCTTGGAATGCGGATATCGACCATCGAACCAAGACGCAGCTTCATCACCCCGTCAACCACACTGCCCGAATTATGGGCCCATGGCTCAAAATGGCTTTTGATCACCTTAATATCCGCCGCCGGTTCAATCCGTTCCGTACCATCCGCCATCGTGAAAGTGATCGCAGTCACATAGGCCGCAGCCGCCGATGGGCCGGCATCCACGTAAAGACGCGCCTGATCAGATTCGCCCGGCACCTGAAGCGCCGAGATATTATAGCGGCCGGCGCTGGTGCGTTTGTGAAAGTTGAAGATGCCGAAGTAGTAGCTGTAAAAGCCAACCGTAAAGACGACCGACAAAACCGTCAAAGCAATGCTGACATTGCGGGTGAAAAGCCCGGAAAAATCGTCGCGCCTGAAATAACTGTCGAGCGAATAAGCCCCTGAGCCATAGACCATCACGCCGACCGAAATGGCAAAACCCAATGCGGCCATCGTCCATTCGTCAAGGCATTCATAGCCCATCCAGCCAAAAATGAGCATCAGCGCGACGTTTATCAGCGCCGAACCGGCCGCAGCCAGACGGGTGAAAAGACCAAAGATCAGACCAAGACCGACGAACACCTCAGCCGTCGACATCAGATAGACAGACCATTCGGCTGCAAAAGGGTGACTGAGGACCCAGTGAATTGCCGATTCCACCGGCGAGCCGGGCGCGGCCTCAACGAGTTTGTTCGCCAAATGGCCCGGGCTGGTGATGTCGTGCTTGGCGGGCACGTTAACAAAGCGCCTCCAGCCGCCCATTAAGAAGACAAAACCCATGGTGATTGCCGCCGCGCGCAGAGCGAGACCCTTCCCGAAGCCGGAAGGTTGCATTGGTTTAGGTTGCATGGCCTATTCCTGTTTAATTGCTTGATATCAAGGGCGTTTGGCGCTCTTGGTTTGGATTGATGCTCCACGTTCTTACTCGTGACTTCCGCTTCCAAAACCGAAAGAGATACAGATTCTCGAGTGGAACGACATCAACCTAAAACCCCCGCAACAAGGGAGCGTTGATGTAAGTCAAAACGACGGGTGACTAACCCCTGATTTTTTGAAAATACCGCCGGTAATCCATGCGCCGGTTGCCCGGCGCGGGATCAATTTACCGCAATGCCGCCCAGCGTTTCAAACAGCGCATCATCCAGCGACAGGCCGCTGTTGGGCGCGGTCAGAAGGATATCGCCGTAAAAGATCGAATTGGCGCCCGCCATGAAGCACAGGATCTGATCGCTGATCGAAAAACCGTCGCGCCCGGCCGACAGACGCAGGCGGCAGCGGGGCATGAGGATGCGGGCCGTGGCGATCATCCGGATCATCTCAACCGGGTGGACGCGCGGCAGATGCCCCAGCGGCGTACCCGGCACCGGGATCAGCGCGTTGATCGGCACGCTTTCAGGCTGAGGATCGAAATTGGCCAGCACCGCCAGCAATTCGGCCCGGTCGCGCAGGCTTTCGCCCATACCGATGATACCGCCGCAACAGATGGCGATGCCCGCCGCGCGCACATGCTCAAGCGTTTCCAGCCGGTCGCGATAGGTGCGGGTGCCGATGATATCGGCATAGAACTCGGGGCCGGTATCAAGGTTGTGGTTATAGGCCGTCAGCCCGGCATCGGCCAAAGCGCGGGCCTGATGGGGTTGCAGCATGCCAAGGGTTACGCAGGCCTCCATCCCCAGAGCGCGCACCCCGCGCACCATCTGCAGAACCGCATCAAATTCGGCGCCGTCGCGCACCCTGCGCCAGGCCGCGCCCATGCAAAACCGCCCCGCCCCCGCCGCTTTTGCGCGGGCTGCCATGGCGATCACTGCGGCGGGATCCATGAAATGCTCTTTTTGCAACCCGACCTCTTTGTGGTGGGCCGATTGCGGGCAATAGGCGCAATCCTCGGGGCAGCCGCCGGTCTTGATGCTAAGCAGGCTGGCCTTTTGAATATCCTCGACATCGTGATGAGCGCAGTGAACCGCCGCCGCCTCGTGCAGGAGCGTTAAAAGCGGAAGGCGCAGCAAATGCTCCGCCCGCGCGGCGGTTTGCCCAATTTCGGGCCCCTTGCTGTCGAACATCAGTGTGCGCCCGCGAACCAGCGCTTCAGCGCCTCGGGCGTCCAGATGGTCAGCAAGGCGGCAATCGCCACCTTGATCACGTCACCCAGAAGAAAGGGTGTCACCCCATAGGCCATAACCTTGCCAGCGGGAACAAATTGCGCCAGCCAGATCACGCCAAAGCCATAGATCACCGCAAGCCCAAGTGGCATGGCAACCCATGACGCGCGCCGCCCAAACCGGTCAACCGCCCAGCCGACCAGCATCGCCGCCAGCAGGAACCCAAAGAGATAGCCCCCCGTCGGCCCAACCATATAAGCCAGACCAAGGCCCTTTTCCGGCGTGCCGGCGAAAACCGGCAACCCGGCCAGACCCGCCGCAAGATAGGCCGCAACGCTGGCCCCGCCAAAACGCAAGCCCCCAATCCCGGCAATCAGCAGCACCGCCGCCACCTGCATCGTCATCGGCACCGGCCAGAATGGCACCGTCACCTTCGCCGAAAGGGTCAGAAGCCCCACCGCCAAAGCTAGTTTTGCAATATAGCCGAACCTGTTTTGCTGGAGTGCTGCAAGTTTCTGGATCATGGGATCACCTTTTATAGATAATTTATCGATAAGAATGATCGTCTCATGATTATTATCTATAGTAAAGTAAAAACCCGCACCTCAGCGCCGCGCAAGATGGCGGGTCAGCACCGCACAGGCGGCATCGGCGTCGCGCCGCTCCATTGCTGCGACAATGGCCGAATGATCGCGGTCCGTTGCCCGGGTCCAGCTGGATTGCCAGAGCGCGTGAAAGCGATGCGCCGAAAGTCTCTGAAGCTCCTCTATCCGCTGCAGCAGGCGGGCCCGGCCAGAGGGGCGCAATATCGCCATATGAAAAGCCCGGTTTGCCTTTTCCCAGCCAATGGGATCGGTGGCATCGTCACAGGCGCGAGCCAGCGCCCGGATCGCGTTCAGATCCGCCGGCGTCAGCGCGGCTACCGCCAGCCGCAGCGCCAAAGGCTCAAGCGCAAGGCGCATATCCAGTATCTCGTCATGATCGCGCGGCGAAAGGGAAACGACCCGAACCCCGCGGCGCGGCTCGGATGTGGCAAGCTCCATCTGCACCAGACGCTGCAGAGCCTCGCGCGCAGGCACATGGCTGCAGTTGAAGCGCTCGGCGATATGATCCTGCCCAAGCCGCTTGCCCGGTTCCTGCTCACCGCGGATGATCTCTTCGGCAAGCACATCTGCGATCGCCTCGGATTTGATGGATGTCTTTGTCATGGGACGGTTTTAAGTGAGCAAAGCGCTCCTGCGAAGCCACAAAGCGCCGCAGCAGCGCGAAAACCACCAAAGAAAAACGCCCGCAACTGCATGCGGGCGTCTGATGTTCTGGTGCGTTGACGCGCGGCGTCTTAACGCTTGGAGAACTGGAAGCTCTTGCGGGCCTTGGCGCGGCCGAACTTCTTGCGCTCCACAACGCGGCTGTCGCGGGTCAGGAAGCCTGCGGCCTTGAGCGGCGCGCGCAGCGAGGGTTCATAAAGCTGAAGCGCCTTTGAAATCCCGTGCTTGACCGCACCGGCCTGACCGGACAGACCGCCACCCTTGACGGTGGCCATCACGTCAAACTCACCCTCGACACCGGCAACCGTAAAGGGCTGGCGCAGGATCATCTGCAGAACCGGGCGGGCGAAATAGACGTCCATTTCCTTGCCGTTCACGGTGACCTTGCCCGAGCCGGGCTTGATCCAGACGCGGGCGACCGCATCCTTGCGTTTGCCGGTGGCATAGGACCGCCCCAGCGCATCGCGCTGCGGTTCGGCCGGGGTGGACATCTCGACCGCGGCAGGGGTGCCTTCGGCGACGGCGTTCAGCTCGTCCAGCGATTTGATCTCTTCGGCCATTCTCAGGTCCTCGTATTCTTGGAGTTCATGGACTTCACGTCCAGAACTTCGGGCTTTTGCGCGTCATGGCCATGCTCGGCCCCGGCATAGACCCGAAGGTTTGTCATCTGCTGACGGCTCAGACGGTTGCCCGGAAGCATCCGCTTGACGGCCTGCATGACAACGCGCTCGGGATGCTCGCCATCCAGAATCTGGCCCGTGGTGCGCGACTTGATCCCGCCCGGATAGCCGGTGTGCCAATAGTTCGGCTTCATCCGCTTGTTGCCGGTCAGCTGGACCTTGTCGGCATTGATCACGATGACATTGTCACCCATGTCCATATGCGGCGTATAGGTCGCCTTGTGCTTGCCGCGCAGGCGCGTGGCCACAATCGCAGCAAGACGGCCCAGAACAACGCCCTCGGCGTCGATCAGGATCCATTTCTTGTCAATATCGGCCGATGTGGCCGTGAAGGTTTTCATTTCAAGCACCCTAAGATCGGTGGTGGTCATTACAAGCGCCGCTTATGGGCCGCCCGCGCGTCACAGTCAAGCGCGTTGAGGTCTATTTATTCGTATGATTACAAGTGGTTATAAAATAGGTATTATTTTACCCCAATAAAACAGAGCGCCTCACGCCATCCTCTGCCGCCGCAACCGCCATGTCTGCCATGACGCGGCGCCCTGCATCACCATGACCAGCGTCACAAGGATCACGAAAGGCCACTGCAACTGGTTCGGCTC
>JASBSV010000043.1 GCA_030148745.1 Paracoccaceae bacterium | reverse complement strand
GCCGCCCAGAATTTCGGCTGTTCCATCGATGGCAAGCCGGGCCGAGCCGGTCAGCGGGCGCCCGGCAAGCCCCGCAAAGCGCGCCAGATCGCGCGCCTCAAGCAGGACCGCGCCTTGCGCAAGAATATCCAGCGGCTTTTCGAGACGGGTCAGCGTCACCTCGCCGCTCAGACCATAGTCAGGGCCATCGGCGGTGATATTGGTCAGGCGCAAGGGCGTGCCCGGCGCCCAGTCAAAGCTTAGCTTGCCGCCAACCGCGCCGCCAAGGGCGCGGGCCAGCGCGGGGTCGCTGGCGCTCATCCCGTTCAGCGCCAGAACCAGATCGCCGCCAACACGCCCGAATGTACCCGGATCCGCCCGGGTCACGGTGCCGCTGGCCGTGATCTGCCCCGAGGCCAGGCCAAGCCCGCCGCGCTCCAGACCGCTCAGATCCAGCGCGCCCTGCCAACGCTCGCCCTTGGCCGCGTCATAATCCAGCGTCAGGGAAAGCGCGCGAAGGCGCGTCTTGGCCCCGGTCAGCGGCAAAAGAACCGGATCACCCCCGGCGGCCCCCACCTGCCCTTTGAGCGAAAACCGCTCGGGCCAGCGATCAGCGCCCAGCGCCATGGCGCCGGTCAGGTTCAGCGCGGCGCTTGTCAGCGACAGTTTCTCAACGTCAAGCCGCCCGTCATCAAATTGCGTGCCGCGCAGCACAAGGCGGATGTTACTGCCCAGAAACGGACGGTATTCCGGGGCGAAAAGCGGCGCCAGATCGCCGCCGATGTCAACGCTGTAACTGCGGGCCTGCGACGCTTCGCCGGTCTTGGCCAACGGCAGAGCGGCCAGTTTGATCTGCCCGGTCAGGCGCGGCGCGCCGTCGGTCGACAGGGCGATATCGGCGCTGAAATCGTCCAGCGTGCCGGTTCCGTCGACCTGCAGATCCATCGCCGGGGCGCCCGGCAGGCCGATCATCCGCACGGCGATGCCGCCCGCCTCTTCCTGCAGGGCCAGTTTCAGCGCCAATTCGCGCGTGGCGTTGGAATAAGAGCCGGTCAGCTTCAGGGTGCCGCGCGCGCTGTCGATCCGCTCGACCGTCAGGTCGGTGGTGCCCGCCCCGGCGGCAAGATGCGCCTTGCCGGCAACCCGCAACTGCGCCTCGCTCCCCAGAACCGGCGCGCCAAGGGTCAGTTTGTCGATCGCCAGTTTGGCGATATCGACCGAAACCGGCAGCTCTGGCAGGGCAAAGCCCGAAGCTTCGGGGCTGAACCCTGTGTTTTTCGATACCGGCAGGCGCGCCAGTATCGCCTCTTTCGCAGACAGCTCGGCGATATCGATCCGCCCACCAAGAAGCGCCGAGCGGTTCCATGACAGCGCCGCGCCCCGGATCGTCAGCCAGACGCCCTCATCATCGGCGATGGTCAGCTCGTCAATTGTGGCGCGCGAGCTGAAAGCACCGGCAAAGCCGAAAATGCGCACCTGTCGCCCGGCACCCGAAAGGTTATCTTCAAGCAACGCCTGAAGAAATCCGCGGTCATCCTGCGCGCTACTGGGCGTCTGCGTGCTCTGCGCCATCAGCATGGCCGGGGCCAGAGCCACCCAGATCAGTATCAATGCCCGGATCAAAGATTTCAAAACGCCTGCCCTATCCCGATGTAGACCTGAAATCGCTTGCCTGCCCCCGGCCCGACGGGCCGCGCCACATCCAGCCGCACAGGCCCGATCGGCGTGTTATAGCGCAGGCCGATGCCGGCACCGCTCTGCCATTGGCCGCGCCCGTTATAAAAGCCCGACGCCCCGATATATCCGGTGTCGAAAAAGCCCACGGCGCCATATCGATCGGTGATTTTCATGCGAACCTCGCCCGACAGCCCGACAAAAGAACGCCCCCCGACGATCTTGCCGCCCCCCAGATCAACGCCCAGCGACTGATAGGGCTGTCCGCGCACCGTGCCGCTGCCGCCCGAGAAAAACAGATAGTCAGGCGGGACCGAGGCTTGCCCGGCCCCCACGAGTGAACCCACCTGCATCCGGCCGGCAAGAACGAAGCGGTCATTGGCGCCAAAGCCGCGATAAAGCCGGCTATCGGTATAAAGCCGCAGGCCCTTGGCGGTGCTGGTCAGATCGGCAAAGGGCGTCAATTCGGCGCCCAGATAAAAGCCGCTGGTGGGGTTGAAGACATCATCGCGCCGGTCCCATGTCACATTGGCCGGCAGGCTGAGCAGCGTTAGCAGACGCTCGCCCAGCGCATCGCGGATCCTTGCCCGGCTAAGCGCGACGCCGACCTCGGCCTTCAGAGATTTGGAAAAGATCCGCGAAACCCCAAGGCCAAGATTGGCCGTGTCCGAGCGATAGCCCGGCTCGTCCAGATGCTCCAAACTGGCGGTGACATATCCATTGGTATCCGCGCCCCAGACCGCTGGCCGTTCCAGCCGCGCCCCCAGCGAATAATCGACGCCCCGGGTCTGGCCGCCGATATTGGCGATCTTGCCATCCACCCGCAGACGTTCAGCCCCGCCAAAGAGGTTACGATGCAGCCAGAAGCCCGACAGAGTTACCCCTTCGAGCGATGAGATCTCGGCGCCAAAGCCAAGGCGCCGGGGCTTTTCATCGACCAGCGTCAGATCGACATCCAGCGTCTTTCCCGGCGACAGGGTTTCGGCCTCGGAAAATGAGACCGAGCGGAAAGCCCCGGTGCGGCGCAAACGCTCGGCCGCGCGGGTCAGCGCCTCGGGCGAAAATTGCTGCCCTGCCGGAAATCCGGCGATCTTGCGGATCCTGTCCTGACGCACTTTGCTGTTGCCGATGATGCGCATTTCGCCAAAACGCACCGACGGGCCGGGATCAAGCCGCACCTTGGCATCCAGTATCTGGCGGCGATGGTCGGCGACGACCGATTGGCCGGTCACGAAGGGTTTGGCGTGCCCCGCGTCCCGCCAACCACCCAGCCCGGCATCGACCGCCTCCTGGATCAGCCCGCTTTTGGCTGGCTCGCCCGTGGCAAAGGCCTTGGGCAGCTGCGTCTTGGGCGCCAGCGGCGTCACCTGCGCAAGGCCGAAACGAAACGGTTTTCCCGGATCAATAGTGATCTCTATCCGTTTGATCTTGGATGGTAAATCCAAAAGCGGAATCTGTGCCGCCTCGCGCCCGTCCAGCCGGATATGAATGACCCCGCTATAATGCCCTTCGCCATAAAGCGCCTCAAGAAACCGGGCGTAATCGGCCAGCGCTGCCGCCAGAAGGACCCGCGGGCTGTCACGTTTTTCGTCATGGGCGGCAACCACCAGCGACGCAGATCTGAGCGTGTCGGTCAGCGCAATATCGCCGCCTTTGACATCAAAGGACAGCCTCTCGAGCGCCCTGACCGGGGAAGTCAGCGCCGCCATCATTATCAAAACCGGGAAAATCCCCCGCAAAACCGTCATCCGGCGAAAATTCACTTTGGCTCCCTTGTCTGGCCGTATCGGCCGAAGGCGCAAATCACTGATCGTCAGGCAAGGTTACTGCACAATCAGGCGGGCATCCAGAAGGCTGAGCCATAAGAGTGTATTGCGGCGCCCGCGCGCAAAGTTTCGCCGAAAGCCCGCCGCGCGGGGGGTCAGAAAAAAACCGTCGGGCCGCCGGCGCTGCTGGGCGGCGCGGTCAGATCGGGCGTCTGCAGCAGTTTCTCGCAATAGACTGTTGCCAGCGCCCGGCCACGGTTTTTGGAGGCATAAAGCGCCAGATCGGCGTCCTTCATCATCTGCTCGGCACTGGGCAGGTCGTATCCGTTCGAAATGCTGATCCCGATACTGCCTGAGATACGGCAGCTTCGCCCGTTGAACTGTATCGGCTTTTCCAGCGCGGCGATAAGCTTGCGGGCAATCTCCAGCAGGCGTTTTTTCTTTGTAAGACCCTGAAATATCAATACAAACTCATCCCCGCCGACGCGCGCCACCGTATCGTCGACCCGGCTGGCCTGAACCATGATCTGGGCGGCCTTCTGCAGCACATGATCGCCCGCGGCATGGCCCATCGTGTCATTGACCAGTTTGAAGTAATCCAGATCCAGTTGCATGAGCGAGAAATCGGTCCCCGACAGGATCATCCGGCCCAGAATGTGATCCATAGCGCGGCGATTTTTCAATCCGGTCAACGTATCGGTAAAGGCCTGTTCCTCGGCGGCGACCTTGGCCCCCTGAAGCCGGGCGTTGAGTTTACGGCTTTCCTTCATGGCGGCCGATTTCGCCTCAACCAGATAAAGCATCTCAACGGTCAGATCGGTCGGCGCGAAATCGACATTGGTCAGGTCATAGTCGCGCACCGCATCAATCACCGCGATACCGAAAGACAGATTCAAAAGCACGCCGTTGCCTTCGGACAGCGGGACCAGAATGCCGGTCAGCCGTGTATGGGGTTCGGTCCGCAAAATGAAATGCAGCACCCCGCCGGCCAGCGCGGCCAGCTCATCCATGCTCATCACCCGGCGCGGGCGCTTCAGCTCAAGCACCTCCAGCAACCGCAACCCTACCAGAGAGCGGCCCGGCTGCAGCTTCATGAAGGTCGGGCCAGCATGGCGGATATGGCCGGTCTGATCGACGATCAGATGCATCGGCATCATCTGATCCAGCGCCCCGCCGCCCAAACTCAGAACCGGTTCTGTCACGGCTGCCCCGCCGGCGCGGCCAGCTCAAAACGCCGGCCTTTAGCAAAGCAGGTTTCGAGTATGTTTATTTCAATGGTTTCCGTGGCTTGCTGGCGACCCTTAAACTCCATCACCGCCAAAACGCCATAATCATCCGCCATGGTCTGCAACAGGCCCACCATCACATTGCCAAAACCCGCGTGCGGCGAGGTTACGGTCAGTGAAAACCGGTCGGCGGTATAGCCCCAAAGCTCAAGCCGCGGAAGATCAAGGTCCGACACCGCCAGCCGCGCGCGATCGGGCAGATCGTTCAGCGACAACAGAAAATCGACAAATCCCACCCCGCCGAACCGCAGCAACCGCCGCAGCGCCTCAAGATTAGGGTGCGACACCAGATAGGTGCCGATATCTTCAAGCATCGCAGCGCGCGGCGTGCCACGCATGTCGCAGATCGTGTCCAGAACCCGGAATGTGATCTGGTCATCATAGGCCAGCATCGCCTCGAAATTATCGAAGCCAAGATCGGCCCTGACCGCCACATCGGCCCAGACTCTGGGCCCATAGGTGTCACGCACAAAACATTGGACGGCACGGTTCATCAACCCATGCATGCCATTTCCCTCTTACGTCTGGCGACAGAGGTTAAGGGCCGCATCTTAATAAATGGCGAAAACCGGCGGCGAAAACGGGTGAGGAAACGGACGCGGGTGCGAGAGCGCGGGCGCACCCGTATCCACTTTAGAAATCGGTCGGCGCCCCGCCCTCGGCTTTGCGCCGGGCGACAAAATCGCTCAGTTCGTCACGGATCGCGATATCCATCGGCGGGGCTTCAAACTCGGCGATGATCGCCTTGAACAGGCCATGCGCGCGCTCGGCGGTCCAGATGCCGCCGGCCAGATCCCAACCCTCGTAATTGCGCCAGTCCGCGAGGAAGGGCTGGTAAAAGGCGGTGGTATAGCGATCCTGCGTGTGCTGGATACCAAAGAAATGGCCCTGATTGCCCACATCCTTGATGGCGTCCAGCGCAATCTCATCGGGCCCGGTGGCGCAGATCTGCGGCTCCATATAGCGTTGGATCATTTGCAGAACTTCGCAATCCATCACGAATTTCTCAGGGCTGGCGATCAGCCCGCCTTCCAGCCAACCGGCGGCGTGATAAACGACGTTGGTGCCCGACTGCACCGCCGCCCAAAGACTGTTTGACGTCTCCCACATGGCTTGTCCGTCAGGGACATTGGCCGCGCAGGAGCCGGAGGAGCGCAGGGGCAGCCCATAAAACCGCGCCATCTGGCCGGTCATCTGCGTGGCGCGCATATATTCGGGCGTTCCAAAGGCGGGCGCGCCCGATTTCATGTCGACATTCGAGGTGAAAGTGCCGATCGCGCAGGGACAGCCCGGGCGCACATATTGAAACAGCGCGATCGCCGAAAGCGCCTCGGCAATCGATTGCGCCACGGCGCCCGCCATCGTCACGGGCGCCATCGCCCCGGCCAGAGTAAAGGGCGTGACGATCACCGCCTGCCCGCGACGGATACAGCGCAGGCAGCCGTCGATCATCGGCACATCGTGTTTCAGCGGCGAGGTCGAGTTGATGTTGGTATACATCCGCGGCACGGCCTGAAACTCTTCATCCGTCCAGCCGCCGGCGATGCGCACCATCTCCATTACATCCTCGACCCGTTCGCGGCCCAGACTATAGGCATGGGCCACCTTGTCGGTCAGGACCATCTTGTCAAAGACCACATCAAGATGGCGTTCGCGCGCGTGGATATCTACCGGCTCCACCGGATAGCCGCCCGCGAAATGGATACAGTTGAAATATTGGGTGAGCTTCAGAAGATCGGCGCATTGCGCCCGCGTGCCGGGCACTTTGCCGGTCCTCAGATCCCAGTAATTGGGCGGCGATGAGACATTGCCGAACAATATATGATTGCCGCCCACGGTGATCTTGTGGTCGGGGTTGCGCGGAACGATGTCGAACTGCGACGGGGCGCGCGCCACCATTTCGGTGACCCAGTCGCGGCCCATCCGGACGTTGGTGCCATCCACCGTGCAACCGGCCTTGCGGAAAATCTCCAGCGACTCTTCGTTGAGAAATTCGATGCCGATCTCTTCGAGGATGCGCATCGCGCCATCATGGATCGCCTCAACCCCCTCGGGGGCCAAGGGTTCGGTCGGGCGGTCGATATTGACCGGCAAACGCCAGGGCATCTGTTCGATAGCCGCATCGCCGCGACGACCAGCGGCGCCCGCCCGCCCGCCGGAACGACGCCGGCGTGATGCTGTATCAGACATGAAATCCCCCGTTGCTATGACATGCCTATTGGATGACAGAGGAACGGGGGAGTGTGGATTTTGAAAGCGACGATTTGTGTCGTTTTCGGTTCCTGCAGCCGCAGGTGGTGGTTAACACCAGCTTGCTTCATCCGTTCCGCGGGTGCGCAGCATCTCATCGACATTAGCTTTCAGAAGGTGATAGCCGACATTGCCGTAAAGCGTCTGACGGGCGTCATTCATCACAAATGTCGGGCTGCCGTTGATGCCCAGACTTTGGCACAGTTTGACATCCCGATCCAGAACCGCCGCCGCCTGACCGTTGTCGATCCGCTCTCGCAGCGCCGCCGGATCAAACCCAAGGGCGCGCGCGCATTCGGCCTGAACCGGCCAGGTGGCGATATCTCGGCCTTCGGCGAAAAACGCGTGACGCAAGGCCCATGTCAGACGGTGAGTGCTGCCCAGCCCCTTGGCGGGCTCATCTGCGCCTTCCCGCTCGACCAGACGCGCCGCCGCCAGAAAAAGATGCGCCGCGGTCGAGGATGCCGGCCTTGTTCTGGTCCAGACATCCGGGTGGATCTCGATATGATCGAAACCCTTTGCAACACCCTGAACATGTTCGCCATAGGCGTCCGGGCCGCCACGGTTTTTCCAGTTATTTTCGATCTTGCCGATGGCATCTGGAAATACCGAACAGAAATGCAGATCAAAGCCGACCTGATCGCGATACTCTTCGGCCATCCTTTCAAGACGAATATTGGCGACATAGGCCCAGACGCACAAAACGTCGGAAAAATGGCGGATAGTGGGTTTGTCGGCCATGGCGGCTCCTGTCGTTGTTTTTGTGATCGGGCATGGGATCGATCCGCGCGCGCCGCCCCTGGCTTAGTGGCGGTGATATCGGTCGATCCAGCCGGGTAAATGACTTATATCCGGCAAAACCGCATCGGCGTGAGGTGACAGATCGTCCTGCATCGCCGGCCCGCTCAACACCCCGATTGGGCGCATCCCCGCCGCGCGGCCCGCGTGCAGATCATGCAGGCTGTCGCCGACCATCAACACCTCGCCCGGATCCAGAGCGAAGCGGCGGCAGAAGGCTTCAAGCTGCCCTGCCTCGGGCTTGGCGCCAAAGCCGCTGTCAAAGCCGGCGACAAAGTCGAAAAACTGCCGAACGCCCGCGGCCTCAAGATGCGCAAGGGCCGGGGCTTCGGCGTCATTGGTCGCCAGCCCAAGGATCAGCCCCCGCGCCGCCAGATCGGAAAACAGCGGCTCCAGCGGCACCGCCGGCACCAGCGGCACATCCAGCGCAAGCGCGTTCATCCGCGCCAGAATCTCGCCCTGCGCGGCGTCCGGAAGCTGCCGGCTTAGCGCCGCCGCCAGTTCGCCCTGAGTGCCGGCGATGGCAAGGCTACCCGGCGCAAAACGGGCGTGCACATGATCAAAGCCGATCGCCTGACCCAGACGGGCCGCGATGGCCCCGTCGCCTCCGGCGATCTCGCTCAGAAAACCCTTGGCCCAGGCGCCCCAGGTCGCTTCGAAATCAAAAAGCGTGCCGTCCTTGTCGAACAGAACGCCGGCTATCTTGGGTCGTTTGTCCGTCACCGCCCTGCCCCTTTGTGCCTTTTCGCGCGCAGCATAGGCACAGCCGGCGCCGAGGCACAGGGAGAAACGCGCCATTGCCTGAATATTTAATTGACAGTGACAACTATTTTTTCCACCCTGCCCAACATGCCCGATACCAACAGATATGATTTGCACGGCTCGCTTGGCTATCAGCTGTCGGTCACGGCGCGGCTGAATGAAAAGGGGTTTGAGGAGGCGCTGAAATCCCTTGGGATGAACCGCACGACATGGTGTGTCCTTTTGGCGCTTGAGGTTGAGGGCCTGACAAAACCCTCGGACATCGCGCGGTTTATCGGGATCGACCGCACTGCAATCTCGCGCGCGCTCAGACAGATGGAGGGCGCCGGGCTGATCCGCCGCGCCAGCGGGGCGGACGACGGGCGCACCACGCTGGTGGCGATCACCGGCAAGGGCCGCGATCTTCTGGCCCGTGCAACCCCCCATGCCAGCGCCAACGCCTCCCATTTCGATCAGCGCCTGACCGCCCGCGAGCGGCGGCAGCTTGTCGAACTTCTGGCAAAGCTGCGGGGCGCCGAGGCGCTTGCGCTCAACAGGATATAGCCGATGACCAAATGGTTTTCCTATCGCAACCGGCCAATGCATCTGGGCCCCTTTCCAATGGAAAAGCTGCGCCGCGCGGATCAGGCCACAGGGCTTGACAAGCTGCCCGCGCAGACCGCTCTGACGTTTCACAGCGATGATCCGCTGTCGATCATCAATGCGATGCAGGAATATCAGGCAATGCTGGATGCCACCCGTGACGGGCTGGTCAAACGTGAACGCGCCCAGATACCGGATGATCCGCAAGAGCGGGCCAATCACCTCAAGGCGTTCGGCTATTATTGCGATGCATCGATGGTGGGCATCTGCAAGATCCCCGCCTCGGCCTGGCTGGAGACGCCGATTACAAACCCCGATGTCGCGCGGCTGGCGCAAAAGATCGAAACGATGCAGCCCAAGACCCTTGCCGCCGGGATCGATGTGATCATGGCCGGGCTGAAAGAAGCGATGCGCGCCCCTGCCGCAGAATGCCGCCATCATACCCATGCACTGGTCTTTCTTTATGATCATCCGCGCGCGGCGCGCGAGGGGGAGCCGGGGGCCGATTGGATCGCGAAGGCAGAAGAGCAACGCAGTTGCCTGCGCGGGATGGAAACGGCGGTGACGCTGGCCAGCTACCTGCGCCTTTTGGGACATTCCGCGCGCGCGCATTCGCCGGCGGCCACGGATGTGCATCTGATGCAACTGGCGGTTTCCGCCGGTTTGGCCACGGTGGGCCCCCGGGGCGCAGAGAACCCCTTTGCCGGGCGCGATTTCGGGGTATGCGTGATCACCACAAGCCTTGAGATGACCCCCGACCGGCCACTGGCGCCCGGACAAAAGCCGCCCGCCAGTTACCAAAGCGGGCTGGGTGCCCACGCGAAATCGGCCCGCAACCGCGACCCTTATACCAAGCGCAATTATGTCGATGGCGCGCATCCCTTCGAGACGCTCAAACGTGCCCAGACGCCGACGACCTATATCGATGCGGCCAATGTCGCGCGGGTGCCAAAACGGGCGAATATGTTCGCGCGCGCCCTTTTCGGCGATCTGGGCCGCGCCGCGCAGGAGGGGGCCAAAAACGGCAACTATGTGCGCAAATCGGCAGCGGCCTTTGCCTTTCGCCCCTCGCTGGGGGCTTTTGTTCTTCTGCAGGATGGCGAGGCCGCACCGCAGCACCCTTCGACACACGATGCGGGCAAGAACGCCGACAATATCAAGGCCGCGCTTTATTATCTTGGGGTGGATGCGGTGGGCCTTTCGGCCTGCCCCGACTGGACCTACTACAGCCATGATGCTGCCGGTCAGCCGATCACACCCTATCATGACAATGCCATTTCCATGATCATCGATCAGGGCCACGAGACGATGGAGGGCGCAAGCGGCGATGACTGGATCGCCTGCGCGCAATCGATGCGCGCCTATCTGCGGTTCTCGCTTCTGGGCGGGGTTCTGGCCCAGCATATCCGGCGGCTGGGCTATACCGCGCGGGTTCATTCGGTGATGGATGACGAGGTTCTGCACCCGCCGCTTCTGCTTTTGTCGGGACTGGGCGAAGTCAGTCGCATTGGCGAGGTGATCCTGAACCCGTTTCTGGGGCCGCGCCTGAAATCAGGCGTGGTGACCACGAATATGCCGATGCGCCACGACCAGCCCATCGACTTTGGGCTTCAGCGGTTTTGCGAGGCTTGCAACAAATGTGCGCGCGAATGCCCCTCGGGGGCGATCACCGCCGGTCCCAAGCTGATGTTCAACGGCTATGAGATCTGGAAATCCGACAGCCAGAAATGCACGACCTACCGCGTTTCGCAGAAAAACGGCGCGATGTGCGGGCGCTGTATGAAAACTTGTCCGTGGAACCTTGAGGGGCTCTTTGCCGAGGCGCCGTTTCGCTGGGCTGCGATGAACATGCCGGGGGCGGCGCGGGCCTTGGCCAAGCTGGACGATATGCTGGGCAATGGTGAGGTGAACCCGGCTAAGAAATGGTGGTGGGATCTGGAGATGGTGGACGATGGCGCCTATAGCCCGCCGGCCCATCCGGTGAACACCCGCGCTCTGTCGAAGGATCTTGATCTGCGCTTTGAGGATCAGACACTGGCGGTCTATCCCGCGCCCCTTGCGCCGCCGCCATGGGGCTATCCTTTTGCGATGGACCGCGAGGCAGGGATCGCCGCCTATCAGGCGATGATCACCGCGCCCGAACACAAGCGCCGCCGCGCCGCAGGTCTGCCGCCCGAGCATCTTTATACCGCCGATCAGGGCGAGGCGCCTGTCATGGGAGTTATCCTGTCAAAGGTCGAAAAGATGACCGGCACCGTGACGAAATACGAGTTTTCGATGCCGGACGGATCGCCGATGCCCCCGGTCACGGCCGGGGCGCATATCGATGTGGTCGTGGCGCCCGAGTTCATGCGCCAATACTCTCTGTCAGGCGATCCCGCCGACCGCTCGCGCTATCAGATCGCGGTGCTGCGCGAAGACGCCGGGCGCGGCGGCTCGAAACTGATGCACCGGATCTTCGAGGAAGGTCGCCGCGTCTTTATCTCAAAACCCATCAACCACTTCCCGCTTGAGGAGGACGCCGGTTTCACCTTCCTGATGGGCGGCGGCATCGGGGTGACGCCGATGATCGCAATGGCGCACCGCCTGCACGCGATCGGGGCCGATTTTGCGCTGCATTATTCCTGCTCCACGCGGGAAAACGCAGGCTTTCTGGTGGATCTGGCCGATGTTCCCTGGGCGGGCCGCGTCCACTATCACTTCTCGGACGAAGGCACCCGCGCCGATCTGGCACGTCTCCTGAAATACCGTGAAAACGCCCATCTCTATACCTGCGGCCCCGAGGTTTACATGAACGCGGTGATTGATGCCGCAGCCGCGGGCGGCTTTCCCGAAGACGCATGCCATCTGGAATATTTCACCGTGCCCGAACAGCCTGATTATGAAAACCACGACTTCACCCTGCGGCTTGCCCGTTCGGGCCGCGATGTGGAGGTTCCCGCCGATCAGGCCGCGACCGATGCGCTTTTGGCCGCCGGGGTTCATGTGGATGTCAAATGCTCTGACGGGCTGTGCGGTGTGTGCAAATGCGCCGTGATCTCGGGCGGGGTCGAACATCGCGACTTTGTTTTGTCAAACAAGGACCGCGAGGCGGCGATGATCCTGTGCCAGTCGCGCGCAGATCGGCCCGGGGGCGTGATCGAGATCGACCTTTAAGGTCCGCCGCCAGCCGGGCGGCGGCGGGCGTTCACGTCCAATGCATATCCTGCCCGCCCGGCAGCGCCTGACGCGCCCGCATCGGCCTGTCATAGGTCAGCCCCTGCGCATCGCAAAAGGCCATGACCCAGGCGTCATCCTGCATCAGAAAATCCAGAACCGAGACCAGAAACGCCGGATCTGTTGCCCGCTCGCGCAGATCGCCGGCATCGGCGCCTGTCGCGCTCAGAAAAACCGGCATGACCTCATCATTCGCGGCCAGCCAGCCAAGCGCCTGAATTGCCACCCATTCGGCGTGATCCTGCTCATTCACTTTAACTTTTCCTTCGGATGTAAAGTTTGCGGAAAGGAATTCTTAACCAATCTCAATAAAAACTGACTGCACAAAAGACACAAGCAGCGAGACGGGGTTCTATATGCCGGGCCGAATATTGGTCATAGATCCGGTTGCGACAAATCGGATCATCATAAAGGTCAAGCTTTCGGCCGCGCGATATGAGATTTTTCACGCTGCCCGG
>JASBSV010000069.1 GCA_030148745.1 Paracoccaceae bacterium | reverse complement strand
CGCGAACGCCTTGGCTTTCTCAACAACGTCGGCCTTGAATACCTCACCCTCAGCCGCAACTCCGGCACGCTTTCAGGCGGGGAATCGCAGCGTATTCGCCTTGCCAGCCAGATCGGCTCGGGCCTGACCGGCGTTCTTTATGTGCTGGACGAACCCTCGATCGGCCTGCACCAGCGCGACAATGGGCGCCTTCTGACCACGCTGAAAAACCTGCGCGATCAGGGCAATACCGTTATCGTCGTCGAACATGACGAAGAGGCGATCCGCGAAGCGGATTATGTCTTTGACATTGGCCCGGGCGCGGGGGTTCACGGCGGCCAGATCATCGCCCATGGCACCCCCGAACAGGTGATCGCCGACAAGAACTCCCTGACCGGTCAATACCTTGCCGGCACCCGCTCGATCCCGGTGCCCGCCGCCCGGCGCAAGGGCAACAAGAAAAAGCTAACCGTCGTCAAGGCCACCGGCAATAACCTGCATGAGGTCACCGCCGACTTCCCGCTGGCCAAGTTTGTTTGCGTCACCGGCGTTTCGGGCGGCGGCAAATCCACCCTGACGATTGAAACCCTCTTCAAGACCGCCTCGATGGCGCTGAACGGTGCCCGCCAGACCCCGGCGCCCTGCGAGACGATCAAGGGCCTTGAACATCTTGATAAGGTCATCGACATCGACCAGCGCCCGATCGGGCGCACCCCGCGCTCCAACCCCGCCACCTATACCGGCGCCTTCACCCCGATCCGCGACTGGTTCGCCGGTCTGCCAGAGGCCAAGGCGCGCGGCTACAAACCGGGCCGCTTTTCCTTCAACGTCAAGGGCGGTAGGTGCGAGGCATGTCAGGGCGACGGGCTGATCAAGATCGAAATGCACTTTCTGCCCGACGTCTATGTCACCTGCGAAACCTGTCAGGGCGCGCGCTACAACCGCGAAACGCTTGAGATCAGGTTCAAGGGCAAATCCATCGCCGATGTCCTCGATATGACCGTCGAAGACGCGCAGGAGTTTTTCAAGGCCGTCCCTTCGATCCGCGAAAAGATGGATGCGCTGATGCGGGTCGGGCTGGGCTACATCAAGGTCGGCCAACAGGCGACAACCCTCTCAGGCGGCGAGGCGCAGCGCGTCAAGCTTTCCAAAGAGCTTGCCAAACGCTCCACCGGCCGCACCCTCTACATCCTCGATGAGCCGACAACAGGCCTGCACTTCGAAGACGTGCGCAAACTTTTGGAGGTCCTGCACGAGCTGGTCGATCAGGGCAACACGGTGATCGTCATCGAACATAACCTCGATGTCATCAAGACCGCCGATCATATCATCGACATCGGCCCCGAAGGCGGCGACGGCGGCGGGCGCATCGTCGCCACCGGCACCCCCGAAGAGGTGGCCGAGATCGAAGGCTCCCACACCGGCCACTATCTCAAACCGATGCTCAGCGCCAAACCCGTCGCCGCCGAATAGCGCCCGCGCCGCCTGCTTCCATTTGGCGAAAATATCCCGGGGTTTGGGGCAGCGCCCCAAAATGTAACAATTCGGGGTGCAAAAAGAACCTATCGCAAGGTTTTCGCCCGCCTCAGCCCCGGTGACGCCCCTCAAACCGTGGAAGCATTGCGCTGAAATCCCGGCCCTGGCCGTCCTCTTCCTCGACAAAGCGGCGATAGAGCTCAGCGGCCTGCGCGCCCATCGGCGTATCGGCATCCGCCGCCTCTGCCGCCATCTGGCTAAGCCTCAGATCTTTCAGCATTAAATCGGCGGCAAAGCCGGGCTGATAACCGTTGTCGGCCGGGCTTTTCGGCCCCACACCCGGCGCCGGGCAATACGCGTTCATCACCCAGCTATAACCGCTCGAGGTGCTGACAACATCGAACATCTTGTCCCGGGGAAGGCCTAATTTATCAGCCAAAACAAAGGCTTCGCAGGTCGCAATCATTGTGACGCCAAGGATCATATTGTTACAGATCTTCGCCGCCTGCCCATTTCCCGAAGGCCCGCAATGCACCGCCTTCTGCCCCATGATATCAAACAAAGGCTTTGCAATATCAAAGGCTTGCGCCGATCCCCCCACCATGAAAGTCAGCGTCCCCGCCGCCGCCCCGCCGGTTCCACCCGATACCGGCGCATCGAGCGATAAAATTCCTGCCTTTTCAGCCTCTTGCGCCACAAACCTTGCGCTTTCTACATCCACTGTCGAACAATCCAGATGCACCGCCCCGGCCTTCATCGCCGGCAGGATCTCTGCGGCCACCGATTTGAGGATTTCGCCATTGGGCAACATGGTGATCACCACCTCGGCCCCTTTCGCCGCCTCGGCCGCCGTACCCGCTTTGGCGACCCCCTCGGGCACATCGGCAATGACGTCAAAGCCCTTGATTTCATGTCCTTCTCTGGCAAGGTTGATCGCCATCGGCGCGCCCATGTTGCCCAGTCCGATAAAGCCGATTTTCATCTTCTCACTCCTCCTCAAAACGCAGTTCATCCGCCCCCAGCGGCATCAGCATCGCGGTAATTTCCGGCCCCGAAACATCGCGGATGTTTTCGTGTTTCCACTTCGGCGCCCGGTCCCGGTCGATGATTGCCGCCCTAATCCCTTCCAGAAAATCGCCCTGTTCCGCGGCCCGCGCGGTGAAGCGAAACTCCTGTGTCAGGGCGTGTCGGATGTCATCGCGCGCCCGAACCCGGTGGATAAGCTCTATGGCGCAAGATGTTGACAGAGGAGAGTTTTTCTCGATCAGCGCGATGGTTTCTCTATCGCCCTCATGCTCCAGAACGGTCAGAATATCGCGCAGGCTCTCACCGGCAAAGGCGTGGCCGATCGCCTCTTGCATCGGCGCCAAAACCCCTTCGGGCGGCGGGCTGGCAGCGGCATCAACCGCCGCCGGATCGCCGGTTTTGCACAGCGCCTCTTTCAGGCTATCCCATTGATCCGGAGCCACAAAATAATCGGCAAAGCCGCAATAGACCGCATCGCCCGGACCCATCCGCGCACAGGTCACGCCCAGATACTCACCCAAACGCCCCGGCGCCCGCGCCAGCAACAGCGAGCCGCCCACATCCGGGATCAGCCCGATACCGCATTCCGGCATCGCGATCTGGCTAGAGCCATCGACAATCCGGTGCGAGCCATGACAGCCAACGCCAACCCCGCCGCCCATGGTAAACCCTTGAAGAAACGAGACAACCGGCTTGGAAAACTCGAACAGTTTGGCGTTCATCCGGTATTCGTCGCGCCAGAACCTGCGCCCGTATTCAAAATCGCCGCGCCGCCCGCTGGCATACATCTCGGCGATATCGCCGCCCGCGCAAAAGGCCCGCTCACCGGCCCCGTCAATCACCAACAGTCGTACCGCATCATCATCGGCCCAATCGTCCAGCGCGCGCTCGATCGCAAGGCACATCTCCCACGTCAGGGCGTTCAAAGCCTTGGGCCGGTTCAGCGTTATCCGCCCCGCAAACCCCTCTTTACGGATCTCTATATCGCTCATTTTCCGTCCAGCATCTGGCGTGAGATGATCAGGCGCATGATCTAATTCGTGCCTTCCAGAATCTGGTGGACCCGCAGGTCCCGAACCAGCTTTTCTATACCGTAATCAGCAAGATAGCCGTAGCCGCCATGCAGTTGCAGGCATTCGTTCGCTACCCTTGATCCGGTGTCGGTGACAAATCTTTTGGCCATGGCACAATATTTCGTGGCGTCCGGCGCCTGTCTGTCCAGTTTCCACGCCGCCTGACGCAACAGAACCCGCGCGGCGGCCAGTTCCGTTTCCAGATCGGCCAGCCGGAATTGCAGCGCCTGAAACTGATCCAGCGTTTTGCCAAAGGCGCGCCGCTCGGCCATATAGGCCAGCGTTGCATCCAGCGCCGCCTGCGCCCCGCCAAGCGAGCAGGCCGAGATGTTCAGCCGCCCACCATCAAGCCCGGCCATCGCATAGGAAAACCCTTTGCCTTCAACGCCTAAAAGGTTGGCGGCGGGGATGACGCAATCGTCCATCTGCACCTGCCGGGTGGGTTGGCTGCGCCAGCCCATCTTGTCCTCAAGCCCGCCAAAGCTGAGCCCCGGCGTGCCCGCCTCGACGATCAGCGAGGATATGCCGCCGGGGCCGTCATCGCCGCTGCGCGCCATCACGATATAGGCGTCGGAATACCCGCCGCCCGAGATGAACGCCTTGGTTCCGGTCAGGCGGTAGCCCTGATCATCGGCCACAGCGCGGGTTTTCAGCGCGGCCGCGTCCGAGCCTGAGCCCGGTTCGGTCAGGCAATAGGAAAACACGGTTTCCATCGCCAGCGCGCCGGGCAGGAACCGCGATTTCAGCTCAGCCGAGCCGAATTTGTCGATCATCGCCGCGCACATATTGTGGATAGACAGAAAGGCCGCAACCGAAGGGCAGGCCATTGATAAGGCTTCGAAAACAAAGGTGGCTTCAAGCCGGCTCAGCCCCGATCCGCCACTTTCTTCGGTGACATAAAGCCCGCCAAAACCCAGTTCGGCCAGCCGTGGCCAGAGGTCTTTGGGGATCTCGCCCTCAGCCTCCCACTGGCGGGCGTGAGGGGCGATATGTTCCTCGCCAAAGGCCTTTGCCATTTCGAAAATCGCCGATTGTTCTTCGGTGACTGCAAAATCCATCTGGCTGGCCTCCCCACCAATGAAATGAACGTGCGTTCATTTTACGCCTGCAAGGGCGTCGGGGCAAGCCGCGGGAATACCCGGCTTGCCCCTTTGTCGTCTACTCCATGGCGCGGAAGTTGAACTCGCCACCTTCCTTGATGCCCGAGGGCCAGCGCGCGGTGACGGTTTTGGTGCGCGTGTAGAACTTGAAGCTGTCGGTGCCATGCTGGTTCAGATCGCCAAAGCCCGATTTCTTCCAGCCGCCAAAGCTGTGATAGGCAAGCGGCACGGGGATGGGCACGTTCACGCCAACCATGCCGATATTGATCCGGTTGGCAAAATCGCGCGCCGTATCGCCATCCCGGGTAAAGATCGCGGTGCCGTTGCCGTATTCGTGGTCCATCGCAAGGCCAAGCGCCTCTTCGTAGGATTGCGCGCGCACGGTCGACAGGACGGGGCCAAAGATTTCCTTGCGGTAGATATCCATATCGGGCGTGACCCGGTCAAAAAGATGCGGGCCGACGAAGAAACCGTCCTCATAGCCCTGAAGTTTGAAATCGCGGCCATCGACGACCAGTTCTGCGCCCTGATCGATGCCGGTTTGCACAAGTTTAAGGATGTTCTCCTTGGCGGCTGCGGTGACAACCGGGCCATAGTCGATGTCATTGCCCGCCGTATAAGGCCCAACCTGAAGCTTTTCGACACGCGGCACCAGCTTTTCGATCAGACGGTCGGCGGTTTCATCGCCCACCGGAACCGCGACCGAGATCGCCATGCAGCGTTCGCCCGCCGCGCCGTATCCGGCACCCACCAGAGCATCGGCGGCCTGATCCATATCGGCGTCGGGCATGATGATCATGTGGTTCTTGGCGCCGCCAAAGCACTGCACCCGTTTGCCCGCCGCGCAGCCGCGCGAATAGATGTATTCGGCGATCGGGGTCGAGCCGACAAAGCCGATCGACTGAACCGTGGGGTTATCCAAAAGGGCATCCACCGCCTCTTTATCGCCATTGACGACCTGCAGCACACCCTTGGGCAGACCTGCCTCTTCCAACAGCTCGGCCAGCATCAGCGGCACGGATGGATCACGCTCGGACGGTTTGAGGATAAAGGCGTTGCCGCAGGCAAGGGCAGGGGCGAACATCCACATCGGGATCATGGCGGGAAAGTTGAAGGGCGTGATGCCCGCGCAGACGCCAAGCGGCTGGCGCATCGAATACATGTCGATGCCGGGGCCCGCGCTGTCGGTATATTCGCCTTTCAGAAGATGCGGCGCACCGATACAGAATTCGACCACTTCCAGCCCGCGCTGAACATCGCCCTTGGCGTCGGGAAAGGTTTTGCCGTGCTCGCGGCTTAGCGCTTCGGCCAGCTTGTCCATGTCCCGGTTCAGAAGGCGCACAAATTCCATCATCACCCGCGCGCGGCGCTGCGGGTTCACCGCACCCCAGGCTGGCTGGGCGGCGGCGGCGGTTTCAACGGCGGCATCAACCTCGGATTTCGAGGCCAGCGGCACCTTGGCCTGAACCTCGCCCGTGGCGGGGTTGAAGACATCGGCAAAACGGCCCGAGCCGCCCTTGGCGTGGCCACCGTTCACATAATGGCTGAGTTCTTGCATGGAATCCTCCTGACGTTTTCGGCGCGATCATAGGCTTGCAGAAATCATTGAGAAAGCGGCAATATACCAAAAGTGTTTTGCAAAAATGTAGGTATAGCGATGATGCGTTGGGATGATCTGCGAATTTTTCTGGCCGTGGCGCGGGGCGAAAGCCTGTCGGCGGCGGGAAAGGGGCTGCGGCTTGATCCGGCGACCATCGGGCGGCGTGTGGCGCGGCTTGAGGAAGATCTGGGCGTGGTTCTTTTTGGTAAATCGCCCAAGGGGTACGCGCTGACCGATGAGGGGCAGAAACTGATGGATCACGCGATGCGGGTCGAGCAGCAGTTCGAACTGGCACGCGAGGATGTGCGCGCCGAGGCGGGGCAACTGACCGGCCAGATCAGGATCGGGGCCCCCGACGGCTGTGCCAACTATCTTTTGCCGCAGGTCACTGCCGATATCGTCGATCAGAACCCGGGCCTTGAGGTACAAATCGTTGCCCTGCCACGGCTTTTCAACCTGTCCAAACGCGAGGCCGATATGGCCATTGCCGTGTCCCTGCCGCAGACCGGGCGCCTTGTGGCGCAGAAGATAACCGATTACCGGCTGCATCTTGCGGCTTCGGCCCAATACCTTCGAACCGTCGGGCCGATCACCACGCTGGCCGATCTGGCCGGGCGGCGGGTGGTGGGCTATATCCCTGATATGATCCATGACCGCGAGCTGGATTATCTGGGCGGTTTGGGGGTCGAGGCGGTGGGCCTTGCCTCGAACTCGGTCTCGGTTCAACTGAACTGGCTGCGGCAATCGGCGGGCGTGGGGATCGTGCATGATTTCGCCATCCCCTTTGCGCCGGGGCTGCGCAAGGTTCTGACGCGGGAGATTTCGCTCAGGCGCAGCTTTTATCTGGTACGCCATTCCGATGACCGGCGGCTTGAGCGGCTGAACCGCTTTGCCGCGCTGCTGGCCCAAGGCATCCGGGCCGAGGTTGAGCGGCTGGAGGCAGAGGCTTGACAGACCCCCGAAGTGGTGGCGACGATGATCACAGGCGAGGCTGAACCCGGAGGGCCATGCGATGCTTGTTAAACAGATCCTTTCAATCAAGGCCAACGATAATGTTGTGACCCTGCCGCCGGGGTCATCCCTGACCGAGGCGGCGCGTACCATCGCGGAAAACCGTATCGGCGCGGTGGTGATCACCCCCACTGGCGATACCGTTCTGGGCATTATTTCAGAGCGTGATATCGTCACCGAACTGGGCCGGCGCGGACCGGCCTGCCTGTCCGATACCGTCGACAGTCTGATGACCAAAGATCCGGTCACCTGCACCGTGGATATGACCGCCCATCACATACTTGAGGTGATGACCGAGGGCCGGTTCCGCCACATGCCGGTGGTCTCGGGCGACAAGATGATCGGTCTGATCACGCTGGGCGATGTCATCAAGGCACGCCTGATGGAGCTTTCGATGGAAAAAGACGCGCTGGAAGGGATGATTATGGGGCACTAAGCGCTTGATCCTCCGCCGCTCTTGGTGTTGCTTACCGGCCAAACAAGGGGGACGGGCATGCGTATCGGTCTTTATCCAGGAACATTTGACCCGATCACCTTGGGTCATATCGATATTATCACCCGGGCTGCGGCGCTGGTGGACAGATTGGTCATCGGCGTTGCGATCAACCGTGACAAGGGGCCGCTTTTCGATCTGGATGAGCGCGTCAAGATGATCGAGGCCGAGTGCAAGTCACTGAAAAAAGACACCGGGTTGGAAATTGTTGTCCACCCGTTCGAAAATCTTCTGATCGATTGTGCACGCGATGTGGGCGCCCAGCTGATTATTCGGGGGCTGCGGGCGGTTTCGGATTTTGAGTATGAATATCAGATGGTTGGTATGAACCGCGTCTTGGACAGCTCGGTCGAGACGGTGTTTTTGATGGCCGATGCGCAGCATCAGGCGATCGCATCGAAACTGGTCAAGGAGATCGCCCGGCTGGGCGGGGATATTACGCGCTTTGTTACCCCTTCGGTGGCCGAGGCGCTGCAAAGCCGTTTCGCCTGAGGGCCCGGCGCGCGCCCCTTGGCGGGGCGCTGACCAGAGCGCGGCGCGTCAGAGGAATTTGCCCATCGCCACGGCGGTATCGGCCATGCGGTTGGAAAAGCCCCATTCGTTGTCATACCAGCTGAGCACGCGGCAAAGATTGCCCCCAAGCACTTTGGTCTGATCGGTCGCAAAGATCGACGAGCGCGAATCGTGGTTGAAATCCATCGACACCAGCTTGTC
>JASBSV010000035.1 GCA_030148745.1 Paracoccaceae bacterium | reverse complement strand
AAAATCGACCGGCCCGTCAAGCTCATGCACCTGCCAAGGCAGGCCCTGGCTCATCAGCATGTCCATAAAGGCGTCGGGGTCCAACTGTTCCATGTTCCAGACGCCCGGCTCGGCCCAGATACCTTTCAACACCATCGCCGCGCCGATCATCGCGGGTACGCCGGTGGTATAGGACACGGCCTGACTTCCGACCTCTTCATAACATTTCTCATGATCGCAGATGTTATAGATGTAATAGGTCTTGTCCGCGCCGTCCTTGGTGCCGGTGACGATATCGCCGATGCAGGTCTTGCCCTTGGTCAGCTCACCCAGATCGGACGGGTCGGGCAGCACGGTTTTGAGGAACTGCAGCGGAATAATTTCCTGCCCCTCATGCACCACAGGTTCGATCGAAGTCATGCCGATGCCTTCGAGAACCCGCACATGGTTGATGTAGGCATCGCCAAAAGTCATCCAGAAGCGCGCGCGCTCGATCTCGGGGAAATGGGTTTTCAGGCTTTCCAGTTCCTCGTGATACATCAGGTACATGTTCTTTTCGCCGACTTCGGGGAAATCGAAGTTCACCTTGTGGCTCATCGCGGGCGTGGTGACCCAGTCGCCGTTCTCCCAATGGCGGGCATCGGCGGTCACTTCGCGGATGTTGATCTCGGGGTTGAAGTTGGTGGCAAAGGCCTGACCGTTGTCGCCGCCGTTGCAGTCCAGAACGTCGATCTGGCGGATCGTGTCCAGTTTGTGTTTTTTCAGCCATGTGGCGAAAACCGACGTCACGCCGGGATCAAAGCCCGAGCCAAGGATCGCGGTCAGCCCGGCCTTTTTGAACCGCTCCTGATAGGCCCATTGCCAGTGGTATTCGAACTTGGCCTCATCCTCGGGCTCGTAATTGGCGGTGTCGAGATAGTTGATGCCGGCCTCAAGACAGGCATCCATCAGCACCAGATCCTGATAGGGCAGGGCAAGGTTGACCAGAAGCTCCGCGCCGGTTTGCCGGATCAGGGCGACAACGGCGGGCACGTCCATGGCATCGACCTCGGCCGTGGCGATATCGACCCCGGTGCGCGATTTGACCGATGCGGCAATCTCATCACATTTGAACTTGCGCCGCGAGGCCAGAGTGATGTCGGTGAAAATATCCGAATTCATCGCCATTTTATGCACCGCAGCCGAAGAAACCCCGCCGGCGCCAATTACCAGAACCTTACCCATGTCACCGCCTTTCGCGTTCATTTCTCATTCATAATAGGTGTAGCCATTGATGCTGTCACGATAGGCCGCCATCAGCATCTTGCGGTCCGAGGCCTTGAGCCGCGCCTCGGAAATCTCCTGATCGACGATCGAGCGGAAGGCGGCGATACAGTCGCGCGGCTCATACTCGACATAAGACAGAACCTCGGCGATGGTGTCGCCCTCCTGCTCGTGCAAAAGGTCAAACTCTCCATCGTCGCGCAACTCGATCGTCACCGCATTGGTGTCGCCGAACAGATTGTGCAGATCGCCCAGCGTCTCCTGATAGGCGCCAACGAAAAAGACGCACAGGTAATAGGGCTCGTGATCGGTGATCGAATGCACCGGAAGTGAGGGCGAGACACCGTCTTCTAGGATGAAGCGGTCGATCTTGCCGTCGGAATCGCAGGTGATATCGGACAGGACCGCGCGGCGGTCGGGCACCTCGTTCAGGCGCTGCATCGGCACCACCGGATGCAGCTGATCGATGGCCCAGACATCCGGCAGCGACTGAAACAGCGAGAAATTGCAGTGATAGATATCGGCGATCTTTTCCAGATGCGCGTCGATCTGGGCGGCATTGCCGGCCTCGGGGGCGAGGGTCTTGATCTTGGCCATCAGATGCAGAAACATCTCTTCGGCGCGCCCCATCTGCCGCAGATCGATATAGCCGCGCCGGAACAGCGCCCGCAATTCGTTGCGATAGAAGATCGCGTCATTAAGGCTTTCCTGAAGCCTGTCAGGACCCAGATAATCCTTGATCGCCGCCAGGTCGCCGACCAGATGGTGATCGCCCTCATGCGGCGCGGGCGAGGCCGGCGCATCGTAAAGCGTGGTTTCCAGCACGTTGAAGATCAGCATCGAAGAGCTGGCCACCACCGCCCGGCCGCTTTCGGTGACCAATGTGGGATGCTCCAACCCCGCCTCGTCCATCGCATAGGTGACGGTTTCCACCACATTGGCGCAATATTCATCGACCGAATAGTTGATCGAGTTTTCCGTGGCGCTCTTTTCGCCGGTATAATCAACGCCCAGACCGCCGCCCAGATCTAGATGGGTCAGCGGTGCGCCCTCGCGCGTAAGCTCGGCAAAATAGCGGCAGGCCTCGCCCACCGCGCGGCGCACGTCGTTGACATCGGGGATTTGCGAGCCAAGGTGCGAGTGCTGAAGTTTCAGACAATGCAAAAGCCCCGCCTCGCGCAGCCGGTCGATCACCGTCACCAGCTGATCGGTGGGCATCCCGAAGGTCGACCGATCGCCCGAGCTTTCGGCCCAGTTGCCGCTGATCTCATTGGTCAGTTTCACGCGCACGCCCAGCAGCGGCTCCTGATCCAGTTCGGCAACGACCTCCAGCACGGTCTCAAGCTCTTTGGGGCTTTCCAGAACGACGACGGTGTTGAAACCCAGTTTGCGCGACAGGATCGCCAGCCGGATAAACTCGGCATCCTTGACCCCGTTACAGACGATCAGCGCATCGCGTGCCAGCCGGTGGGTCAGCGCGACCACCAGTTCAGGTTTCGAGCCCGCCTCAAGCCCGAAACTATAGGGTCGGCCGAATTCGACGATCCGGTCCACGACCTGCGCCTGCTGGTTGACCTTGATCGGAAAAACCCCGCGATAGACGCCGCGATAGCCGGATTTTTCGATGGCGCGGGAAAAGCCTTCGTTGATGCTGCGGATGCCCAGTTCAAGAAACGAGCTGACCCTGAGCACAAGCGGCGTCTGCACACCCTGTTCATCCAGATCACGGATGATCTTGGGCAGGCTGACGACCGGCGCATCGGCCTTGAGCGGATTTTTCAGCCCCAGATCGCCATTATCCATGACCGAGACCAGATCGGCGCCCCATTTGTCGATGCCGTAAATCGACTGTGGCGCATCGGTGGGTTTCGACAAATCCTCATCCCTCATCACGGTTTTACCTTGATTAGTGTCGTGCTGACGTTGACATGGCCCGGCGCGGCGCGCGCGGATGTTTTTGATGACCGCAGCGATGCGGTTTGTCCACCAAGTTATGAACCGATTGCCATTGCGCGCAGAACAATTTATCCGCATAGGCAAGATACCGCAGCCCCAAAGCCCCGTTTTGACAGGGGTTTCACGGGTAAACCGCCCCGGCACAGCCTTGGGCGCGCGGGATCGGGCGGGATCGGGGAAGTGAGCCATGAGCTTTGTCGCCTTTGTAAACGGTATCGTTCTGCTGTTCTTCGCCGCGTTGATGAGCGTGGTCGCCGCGATTTTTCCCGCCACCCGCGAGGTATTTGAAGCGGCGGCCTTTCTGACCGGGCTGACCGGGCTTTTCCTTGTGCTGGCCACCTATCGCGACTTTCCCGACCTGAACCGGCTGCACACGTTTATCCTGACCACCTCGATCTGGATGGTCGCGGCGCTAGCCGGCGCGCTGCCGCTGTTTTTGTGGTCGCTGCCGCCGGTCGATGCGTTTTTCGAGGCGATGTCGGGCATCACCACCACCGGATCGACCGTGATGTCGGGCCTCGACAGCACGCCGCGGGGGATCCTGCTTTGGCGCGCGCTGCTTCAGGGGGTGGGCGGGGTTGGCTTTATCGTCACCGGCATTGCGCTTTTGCCGATCCTGAAGGTCGGCGGGATGCAGCTTTTTCGCACCGAAAGCTCGGACCGGGGCGAGAAAGAGCTGCGCAATGCGGCGCAATTCGCCTCGGCCACATTGGTGGTCTATCTGGGGCTGATCGTGATCTGCGCCATTGTCTATATCGCCGGCGGGATGAATTTTTTCGATGCCATCACCCATGCGATGACCACCCTGTCGACCGGGGGGTATTCGAATTACGATGCCTCCTTCGGCCATTTTCAGAGCAGTTTCCTGCAATGGTCGGCGACCTTTTTCATGCTGCTGGGCGCCTTGCCCTTTGCGTGGTACATCCGCGCGATGTACCGCGGCCAGTTCGCAAGCGAGCAGGTCTCGCGCATGATAGTGGGGCTGGCGGTGGTGATCCTTGGCCTGTCGATCTGGCTTGTGGTGGCGCTGGACGTGCGCTTTGCCGATGCGCTGCGGCTGGTTGCGTTCAACGTGATTTCAGTGGTGACCACAACGGGTTTTGCGACCACCGATTACACGGTTTGGGGGCCCTTTGCGGTGGCTTCGTTTTTCGTGCTGACGGCGGTGGGCGGCTGCACCGGGTCGACCGCAGGCGGGGTCAAGGCGATGCGCTGGATCGTGCTTTATCGCAGCGTGCGCGCGCAGATCAGGCAGGTCTATGCCCCGCATGGGATTTTCACCACGAAATACGAGGGCCGCGTGATCGATGATGATGTTGCCTCGGGGGTGATCGCGTTTTTCACGCTTTATCTGGCGACTTTCGCGGTCATGGCCACGGCGCTTGGCATGGTGGGTATGGATTTTCTTTCGGCTGTCAGCGGCGCGCTGACCGCTTTGTCCAATGTCGGCCCCGGTGTCGGTCAGACGATCGGGCCGGCGGGCAATTTTTCATCGCTCAGCGATGATGCCAAGGTGATCCTGAGCTTCGGGATGTATCTTGGCCGGCTTGAGATGCTCACGGTTTTCGTTCTGTTTACCCGGACCTTCTGGCGCGAGGTCTGAGCGGGCCGGCGGCGTCTGGTGCGGGTTTTGGGGGCTTGCGCCTATAGCTGATAAAAACAATCAGGAATGGTTGCCATCGAGAAGGAATCACAGTAACCAACAAAAATACTCAGATTAACGGATCCAATCCGGAAAGGACGCAAATGACCACCAAAAACGAGCCCAGACAAATCCGAGCGCGCCGGCTTTTGACGCTTGGCGGTATGGCTGCAACCCTTGCCGCGCCGATTGCACCGGGGACGGCCACGGCCGCCACGGCGGTATCGGCGCTGCGCCTGCCGGCAGGCCATGTCACCGCCGCGCCGGGTTTTCAGAAAATCTCCTCGGACGTGGCCTCGCCTGAAGGCGGTGAAGGCGGTGAAGGTGGCGAGCATGCGACCAAGAAAATCGTCAAATCGTCGGAAGGCGGCGAGGGCGGTGAAGGCGGCGAACAGGCGACCAAGAAAGTCAGCTCTGACGTGGCCCAGCCCGGTGGCGGCGAGGGCGAAGGCGCCAGCGGTCTGCCCGGCGATGTGTCATTCCTGCGCAATCTTGGCTTTCTGAGCGGCCATCTGCGTGTCGGTCTGGCGCTCTTGAAGGCCAAGGATGCCTCTGCCGCGCGGATCCATATGAACCACCCCATCGAAGAGAAATACGCCGAAGTTGCCGATGAGCTGAACAAGCTGGGCTTTGGCGATCTGAAGGGGGATCTTCTGGCGCTGAGCAAGGCCACCGATGCCGGTCGCCCGCTGCCCGAGATTGAAAAGCTATACAATACGGCGATTGCGCGGATCGATGCGGCCTCGGCCGCCGTTCACACCGATGGCAAGGATCGCCTGATGGCGCTTGTCGAACTGGGGCGCGTTGCCGCCGGCGATTACGCGGCGGGGGTGGACAACGGCATGATTGTCGATCTGGCCGAATATCAGGACAGCTGGGGCTTTATCGAGGCGGTCAAGGCCGAAACCAATGCGCTGGCCAATTCAGAAGAGGCCGATCTCAAAGCCGCCGCGCTCAAGTTTCAGGAGCTGCTGAATGGGCTTGCGCCGGCCTATGGCGATCTTCAGGGCAACGGGATCAAAGAATATGATCCCAGCCTGATCTACAGCGCCATGGCCCGGATGGAGATCATAGCGATCGGGGTCAAGTGAGCATGATCTCCGTCATCGGCAATGTGCTGGACAAAATCGAACTGGAGGCGGTCGCCGAGGCCGCCTCCAGCCTCGATTTTCGTGATGGCAAGGCCACAGCGGGGCGCTTTGCCCGCGAGGTCAAGAACAATGAACAGGCCGTCGGCTCGGATGTGCTCGAAGGGGTGCTGGGCAAGGTCAAATCGGCCCTTGGCCGGCATGAGGTTTTCACCTCGGTCGCCCGCCCGCGTGGTTTTGTGCGCCTGTTGGTGTCGCGCTACAGCGGCGGGATGGCCTATGGAACGCATGTCGATGACGCGATCATGGCAGGTGCGCGCACCGATCTGTCCTTCACGCTGTTTCTGTCCGATCCCGAGAGTTACGAGGGCGGCGGTCTGGTGATCGAAGAGCCGACCGAAGAGCGGCTTTTTCGCCCGCGCGCGGGCGATGCGGTGCTTTATCCCACCTCGGCCCTGCACCGGGTCGAGCCGGTGACCAGCGGCGCGCGTCTGGCCGTTGTCGGCTGGATCCAGAGCTGGGTGCGCGATCCGGCGCGGCGCGAGGTTCTGCATGATCTTGATGTCACCGCCAATGCGCTTTTTGAAGCCGGCGGCAAAAGCGCCGCTTTCGACCGGCTGCTGAAGGCCAAGACCAATCTTTACCGGATGTGGGCCGACGGCTGAGCGGCCGGGCCCGCAGGCCCCTGAAAGGATGCGCTAGGGCCCCTCGTCGGGCCCGATCAGGCCCAGACCGCGCAGATAGATGCCGATCCCCGTCTCAAGCAGGTCTTCGGGCGGAAAGGGGCTTTTGGTGCCCGGCGACCCGCGTGCAAAAAGTTCAACCACACCATGGCTCATCGCCCAGATATGGGCCGAAAACATCTGCGCGGGGGGGCGTTTGTCGGCCGGGATATGCTGTGACAGATCGCTGGCCGCCTTTTGCAGAACCCCCAGCGCACGGTTGGCCACAAGGGCCAGTTCCGGCGTGCGGTTGATCGAGATCCCGCTTTCGAACATCGCCACGTAATGGCCGGGGTATTTGCGCGCAAAGGCCAGATAGGCCCGGCCCGTCGCCTCAAAGGCGGCCAGCGCCGAGGGCTGGCCATCGGCATAGGCATATTCCATCAGATCGCCGAAAATCTCGTATCCCTGCCGCGCTGCCTCGGCGATCAGATCCTCGCGCCCGGCGAAATGGCGGTAAACGGCGGCTGGCGTGACCCCGGCGCGTTTGGCCGCCTCGGAGAGGGTAAAGCCGGTCGGGCCCTTTTCCTCGATCAGGGCCAGCGCCGCCTCAATCAGGGCGGCGCGCAGGTTGCCGTGGTGATAGCCGCGTTTGGACATCTCAGCTTTGGGTCCAGATCTCGGGGCCGCCGCAGATCTGCGGATCGGGGGCGACGGCGACGGCGCTATCCTTGCCGGTATAGTTTATCGCGCTCAGCACCGCCTGAATGGCGGCGATACGGGCGCGGCGCTTGTCGTCCGAGCGGATCACCGTCCAGGGTGCGGCGGCGCTGTGCGAGCGGGCGAAGGTTTCGCCGATGGCTTGTGTATAAGCCTCCCAACGGTTGAGCCCTTCGACATCGATCCATGAAAGTTTCCATTGCTTTAGCGGGTCACTTTCACGTTTCAAAAACCGCCTGAGCTGCTCTGCGCGGCCCACGTTCAGCCAGATCTTGAAAAGCCGGATCCCGTCATCAACCAGCGTGTTTTCGAAATCGGGAAGCTGATGAAAAAATCGCTCGCGCTGCGCATCGGTGCAAAAGTCAAAGACCTTTTCCACAACCCCGCGATTGTACCACGAGCGGTCGAAAAACGTTATCTCGCCGCCCGCCGGAAGATGCGCGACATAGCGCTGGAAATACCACGATGACGCCTCGCGCTCGGTCGGTTTGGGCAGCGCTGTCAGATGCGCGCTTCGTGGATTAATAAACTCGCGGAACCGTTTGATCGTGCCGCCTTTTCCAGCGGCATCGCGCCCCTCGAACACAATCGCAATCCGCTCGCCCCGCTCGGAAATGCAGGACTGAAGCTTGGCCAGTTCGATCTGAAGCGCATAAAGCGTCGCCTCATACTCCTTGCGCTTCATCCGCTCGCGATAGGGATAGCTCTGGTCGAGAATATCGTCCTTATCGGCGGTCTGAATGGCCTTGCGAAGCGCGGCCGGCGCGGTTTTTTCGTAAAAAGTGGTTATCGCGCCATCAAAGGGTTTTTGCATGTCATACTCCCGTCTTGCCGCACTATGGGCGAGCCGCCGGCTCAGCGCAATCCGGCCCGGGTGGCGGCGCGGTCGATGGCGGCGCGCACTTCGTCGCGCGCGACATGATGCGGCATGTGGCCGATGCCGGGCAGGGCGGTCAGATTGGCGCCGGGGATCTGGCGCACCAGAGGCTGGGCGTGAACCTCGATCGGGACGGTGGTATCGGCGGTGCCATGGACCATCTCGGTCGGCACGGTGATTTCGGCGTAACGGCCCTGCTGCGCATGAATTTCGCGCTTCAGGCTGGCGCGCTGATCGGCGTTGGCGGCGATGCTGGCGCGCCGCAGGGTCAGGCCGACACCGATATAATCGCCATAGCCGGGCGGGGTCGGTTGCGGCGCGAATATTTCATCCAGCGCCGCGTCAATCCGGCGCCGCCCCACAAAGGCGGTCAGAAACGGCACCGCCAGCGCCTGACCCAGTGGCGATGAGGTCAGTTTGTAATAAAGCGGCAACCCGCCTTCCCAGCGCTGCGATCCTGCGGCGACCAGAACCAGCGCAGACAGGGTGTCAGGCAGGTTCACCGCCCATGCCAGCGCCACCGCCCCGCCATAGCTTTGGCCAAGGACAATGGGCCGGTCCGCGCCCAGTTGCGCGGCGGCCTTTTGCAGATGCCGGGCCTGATCGGCGATGCTTTCGCTTTTACCGGGCAGGCGGTCGGACCAGCCCAGACCGGGGCGGTCAAAGACGATCACCCGATAATCGGATTTCAGCGCATCGACGAAGGAGAATGTGAAATCGCGGGTATTTCCCGACGATCCGTGGATCAGCACCAGATCCGGCCCCTGACCTTCGACATGGGCATGAACGCGCAGACCATCCACCGTCAGGATCTGTCCGGTGGGCGGATAGGATGCCTCGGCCGCCGCCTCGCGCACGCTGGCGCGATGGGCGACGTAAGCCGCCGCGCCGCCGCCGATGGCGACCGCCCCCAGAACGGCCAGAGATACCCCTTTAAGTGCCAATTTTACTCATATCATAGGGTGTTGACTGATAAATCTGGTTGATCCAGTTGCCATAAAGCAGATGCGCATGGCTGCGCCAGCGGTTCTGCGGTGTTTTGCTGGGATCATCGTCGGGGTAGTAGTTGACCGGCACATTGACCGGCGTGCCATTGGCCACATCGCGATCATATTCCTGTTTCAGCGTGTCGCTGTCATATTCAAAGTGGTTGAAGATATAAAGCGCCCGGTGACCGGGATCTTCAACAAGGCAGGGGCCAACCTGATCCGAACCCAACAGCGTGGTCAGACCGGGGGCGGCGTCAATTTCCGCCTGACGCATTTCGGTCCAGCGGCTGACCGGGATCACGCAATCGTCGGAAAATCCCCGCAGATAGGGGCTTTGCGGGGCAAGGTTCATGTGCCGGAAACAGCCGAATGCCTTGTCGTCCAGCATATGTTTGTCCACACCGTGAAAGTGATTGGCCATCGCCATACCGCCCCAGCAGACGCCGAATGTGGAATGCACATTGCTCTGGGTCCAGTCCATCACCTCGGTCAGTTCCTGCCAATAGGTGACCTCTTCGAACGGCAGATGCTCGATCGGGGCGCCGGTGATGATCAGCCCGTCAAACTTTTCGTCCCGCACTTCCGAGAAGGGGCGATAGAAGGCTTCCATATGCTCAGCGGCGGTGTTGCGTGTCTGATGCTCGCTCATCCGGATCAGGCTCAGCTCGATCTGAAGCGGCGTGGCGCCGATCAGCCGGGCGAACTGGTTCTCGGTCTGGATCTTTTTGGGCATCAGGTTCAGAAGGCCGATCCGCAAGGGGCGGATGTCCTGACGCGCGGCGTCGCTGTCGGACATGACCATGACGCCTTCATCCGAGAGAACCTTATAGGCAGGCAGATCAGATGGGATCGTGATGGGCATGGGTTACTATCCTTCGGGGAGGGGCAGAGATAAAGCCTGTCTCAGCGCGCTTCAAGGGCGGCGGCGATCATCCGGTCGAAATCATCGGCCGATGTGATGCGCGCGACATCCGCGGCCTTGACCGTCACGCCCCAGCGGGCCATGGCGGCATAGCGCGGCTGGCGGTGATCCAGCGCCTGGGCATAGGTCCAGCGGACAAAGGCGTCGGGATCAACTTCGCCTTCCAAAACATTGTTTTGCGACAGATATTCCTGCCACTTGCGGGTCAGGAAATCGGCCTGATAGCACATCGGCTTGGGCGCTTTGTCGAACCGGCGCACCAGTTCGGCGCGGTGGCTGTTATCGCCTTCGATCCAGACCATCAGCATATTCTCCGACAGGGCGCGCAGCACCGGATCGCCCGGATCGTCGGGGTTCACCACCTCGCAGATCGACCCGCCGCTGTCGCAGACGAAATTGTCATAGTCGTAAAGATCCTTGGCGCGGGTGATAAAGTGATCAGTGTCCAGAAGCGCCGAGACCTCGGCCTGACGGTGCAGTTCCTGACGGCGCTGATATTCCTCGAACGCCAGCCCGCCCTTGTCGCGTGCGCCCGGTTTGCCAAGATAGGTCGACAGCGGGGCGAGGTTGTTGAAGGTGATGTTGGAGGCGATATAGATCGAATCCGTGCGCAAAAGCTCGGCCAGAAACGGCGTTTTCATCGCCTCGCGCTTGAAATTATCGACGATATGCTCACCCATGTAGCGGGTGCCGATGCGGTAATCGACCGAATAGTGAAACCACTCGCCCGTGCCGCGCAGAAGATTGGCCAGATGGGTCTTGCCCAGACCCGACATGCCAAACAAAAGCACCCGTTTGCGGGGCGCGGCCAGCCATTCCTGAGCATTGTCGTAGATCACGTCGCGGTCCTTTTTGCCTTTGGCCCCCGTGGTAACCGGGGGCGCGGCAATCTTCTAGGAGAATTTTCCGCGTCTGAGGTGGTTCAGAAGGCGCCCGTCAAGGATCACCAGCCCCAGCGCCAAAATGAAAAATCCGGCATAGGCGTTGGGCCGCAGCGCCTCGCCCAGAAACACTGCGCCCAGTATGATCGCCACGGGCGCAACCAGAAGCGTGCACAGCATCAGGTTGCCGCTGCCCGCCATGGCCAGAACCCGGTAATAGAGAAGATAGGCAAAGGCGGTGGCAATCACCGCGTAATAGGCGATGGCGCCCCATGTCGCCGGCGTCAGGTCCAGGCGGATCGGCCCTTCGACCACCCAGGCCAGAGGCAGCATGACGATGGTGCTGCCGCTCAGCATTCCGGCAGCGGCCAGTTGCGGTGGCAGGCCCGACAGGCGCACCCGCGCCCAGGCTCCGGCAAGCGCGTATGACACCGTGCCGGTCAGCACCGCAAGCTGCGCCAGCGAGCGCAGATCGATCCGCGCCAGCGCGCCAATACCGATCGCCGTCGCCACGCCCAGAAAGCCCAGAGTCACCCCCATCGCCCGGCGCGGGGTCAGCCGTTCGTCCGCGAAAAACAGCGCAGCCACCAGCACGCCGAATATCGCCGTGGCCGCATTCAGGATCGAGGTCAGGCCGGTCTCGATATGCAGCTGCCCCCATGCCATCAGGGTGAAGGGGATGACATTGTTCAACAGCCCCATCACCAGAAACGCCGCCCAGATCCGCGGCGACCGGGGCAGGGGGATGCGCCGGATCAGCACCACGGCCCAAAGGATCAGCGCGGCCCAGCCGACGCGGTGGGCAACCACCGTCAGCGGCCCAAGCTCATTGAGCGCAACGCGCACCGATAAAAACGATCCGCCCCAGATCAGAGACAGCAGCACAAGCTCGGCCCAGGCGCGGGTGGTCAGGATTTTCTGTGGTGTCATGGGCGCAGGCTTAGCCCGGTTTTTCATGGCGGGCGAGCCGTTTCTTGCGCCTTCGGCCGCGGCCCTACGCGCCCCACGCCGCGCCGGCAGATCGCTAGAGCATTTCGCGTTAAACCTGAATCACCTAACGCTGCCTGAAATCAAATATTTCAACGCGTTAGGCGATGCTGAATGTCTCAAGTTAAACGCGAAACGCTTTAGGCGATCAGATACCGCCCGATCCCATAGATATAGAGCGCCGCAAAGATGATATTGATGTATTTCAGCTGAGGTTCGGTCCTGAGCCAGCCGCAATAGATCCATATCAGGCAAAAGGGCAGACCAAAAAGCATCGCAGCAAGCTGCCAGCCCTGCACGATCGAGATTGTGCTTAGAAGGCCCAGCAGAAAGGCGGCCCATTTCAGGCGTTGCTCATGACCGGCAAAAGTCGAAAGCCGCATTGTCGAAGTGTCCGGATAATCAGCGCCGTGAACCCGGCGATCTGATGGCTGATTTCTAGCAAATCGGCGCGGGTGATACAATATCCGCCGGCGGGATATGAAAAAGCCCCGCCGAAGCGGGGCCTTTTTTAACGGTGTTTTTGGATCAGGCGATCAGAAGGAATAGCCGATCTTGACGCCAACGCCCACGGCATAGTTGCCGGTAAAGTTGGCACGTGCGGTGTTCGATGTCTGCGGCTGTGCATCGCCCAGTTTGGTATAGTTGATGCCGGTCGTGATCTTGGCGGTGCCGGTGTTGTAGATGGCGGCCAGAGACAGGCCAAGCTTGCCGTTCGACGGGGCCAGCGGCGAGACGAGCGGGTTGCCCTTG
>JASBSV010000022.1 GCA_030148745.1 Paracoccaceae bacterium | reverse complement strand
AGTCGGTGCTGTTTTGCTGTGACCATAACGCCGTGCGCTCGCCCATGGCCGAAGGGCTGATGAAAAAGTTTTATGGCCACCGCGCCTATGTTCAGTCCGCCGGCGTCAAGAACGATCTCGAGATTGACGGGTTTTCCGTCGCGGTCTGCGCCGAGATCGGGGTCGAGCTGGAGCGCCACCGGGTGCGTTCGTTCGACGAGATGCAGGAATGGGGCGACGATCTGTCGGGGTTCGATCTGATCGTGGCACTATCCCCGGCCAGCCAGCGCCGGGCGCTGGATCTGACGCGGTTTTACCATCTCGATGTCGAATACTGGCCGATCCTCGACCCCACCGGCCTGGGCAGTGGCCGCGAAGACCAGCTGGCATCCTACCGACAGGCGCGCGATCAGATCAAAAACCATATTCTGAGCCGTTTCGGCCCGCCGACGGAAGATCAGTAAACGCCGCCACCGATTCACCCCGCCGGATAACCGCACGGCAACAGCGCAGCGCAAGACCATGGGCCGCGCATCAAGCATCTGATATAATTTGGTAAAATGGTGCCCGGGGGCGGAATCGAACCACCGACACGAGGATTTTCAGTCCACTGCTCTACCCCTGAGCTACCCGGGCACGGGTGAAGGGCTGCGCCCTTGGGTCGGGCTCTTCTAGACGGGCGTTCGAGGGCTGTCCAGAGGGCGCAGAGAAAAAATCAATGCGGTTTGGCGGGTGGCTGCCGGATTGCTTCTGCTGCGGCCTCGGCGTCTTCGGGATCGTCCGAGGCAACAGCATAAGATCCGTTCAGCCAGCGGCCCAGATCTACATCCGCGCAGCGGCGCGAACAGAACGGGCGATAGCGTTCGGTGGCAGGTTTCTGACAGATCGGGCAGCTCATTTCAGGCAGGCATCCAGCGGCAGGCGTTCGCGTTTGCGTTGCAATTCAAAATGCCCCAGCGGCGTCCATCCGACAAGTGCGGTTTCCACCGGATCACTGCGCAGGGCCGCGCGCAGGGCCTGTTCCACTTGCCGGCGGTCGTTTTTGGACAGCGGCGCGAAATCGACGGTCACCTGCCCGCCCAGCCCGCGCAGCCGAAGCTGTCGCGGCAGTTCGCGCGCGGCGGCCAGATTGGCCTTAAGCGCGGCGGCCGGGCTGGTATCGGCGCCGGTGTTGACGTCGACCGCCACCAGTGCGCGCGTGGGCTCGACAAAAAGAAATGCGCCCGAGGGCAGCGGCGCACGGGGCGCGCGCAGATCCTCGATCGCGTCCAACACGCCTTCGGCCTGAAACGAGCCCGGCTCAAGCTGCAGCGCCGCTTTTTCGGTCCAGTCGCGCCATGCCAGAACATGCGGCGCATCGCCCTCGAACAGAACGGCGGGGGCGCCATCACCCTGTTGCGCCAGAACCTCTTCGGCAAGGCTGCGCATGGCCTGAATATCCTCGGCGATGGCCGTATCTTCGGCATCCTCGGCGCCGGCGGCCGAGCGCAGGATCAGGCCCATATCCGCGCCCTCCATCGCCTCATGGGCAATCTCCAGCAGCCGGTCGCGAAGCTCTTCGTCGCGGATCGCGCGCGAGATGTTCAGGCCCGGCGCGCCGGGGGTGACAATCGCATAGCGGCTTTTGAACAGAATCTTGCCGGTGACCGGAATAGCCTTGCCCGGCTCGGCATGGCCGGTGACCTGCACCAGCAGGCTCTGACCGGGGCGCAGCCCCTTGGCCTGACGCAGAAATCCCGGCCCCGCGGGGGTTTTCAGGATCATCCCGCCCTGCCCTTTCAGCGGCCGATCCGCAAGGGCCCGGAAAATCGCGCCGGGGCGCGGGGCGCCAGAGGGCGCGCCATCGATCAAAAGATCCTCAAGCCGCCCGTCCACCATCAGCGCCGCGGCCTGACGCCCCGCGATATGGTCAAGTGCGATCAGACGCCCCTTCATGACCAGCGGTATCCGGCCGCGCGCAGCAGCGTCGCGGTTTCGGCAAGGGGCAGGCCGACGACCCCGGTAAAGGATCCCTCGATCCACGGAATAAAGGCGGCGGCAGGGCCCTGAATGGCATAGCCGCCGGCCTTTCCGCGCCAGTCGTCGCTGGCCAGATAGCCGTTCAGTTCATCATCGCTCAGGCGTTTCATCTTGACGGTCGTCACCACCTCACGCTCCCAGATGCGGGCGCCGCGCCGCAGGGCGATGGCGGTGATCACCCGGTGGCGCCGCCCGGCCAGCGCCAGAAGGAACTGAGCCGCCTCGCCCGCATCGGCAGGTTTGCCCAGAATGCGCCGGCCAATGGCCACGGTGGTATCGGCGCAAAGCACGATATCGTCTTCGCCGGCCGTAACCGCCGCCACTTTTTCACGCGCCATACGCGCGCAATAGGGGCGCGGAAGCTCGGCCCGGCGGGGCGTCTCATCAATGTCGGGAGGGCGGACAGCATCGGGGGCAACCCCGATCTGCGCCAAAAGCTCCAGCCGCCGGGGCGAGCCAGAGCCCAGAACAAGCGCCACGTCAGCGCCTATTTGAACCGATAGTTGATCCGACCCTTGGTCAGATCATAGGGGGTCATTTCCACCTGAACCTTGTCGCCTGCAAGAACACGGATGCGGTTCTTACGCATCTTTCCCGCCGTATGCGCGATGATTTCATGGCCGTTTTCCAGCTCGACCCTGAATGTCGCATTTGGCAGAAGTTCCTTCACGACACCGGGAAATTCGAGCAGTTCTTCCTTGGCCATGGTCACTCCATATTGAAATTGCGTTTGCCGGCACATTCAGTGCCGGCACGGCTAGATGAGCTTAATCGGAAAAAATTGCAAGCCCAGCCGGTGCAAACTTGATGAACCGAACGCGGATCAGATCAAAGATAAGCACGATTTTCCGCCGCGACAATGCGCCAGATCGGATTTGCCCCGCCGCAGGCCGCTCGCGCGTGGCCCGTTCAGGCCGCGCTTGCGTTTTCAGCCAGCCGGCGATCCACGATGCGCACGGTTTCCAAGATATCTGGATGCGACATGCCCAAGGATCCCGCGATCAGGCCGATCAGCTTGTCCACCCGTTCGATATTGCGCGCGCCGGCATCGACCGCCCGCGCCGCCGAGGAGGGTTTCAGCAGGTTTTCGGCTGCCGCGGCATATTTGGCAAAGGGCACCATATCCCCCGGTTCGGCCCCCAGACGGACCACCAGATCATTGACGAAATTATAGATCTCTTCGGATTTTTCCGGGTCTTCATGCACCGCATCCCTGATCGAACGCGGCGCGCCTTCGGTGATGCAGCGGTAATTTCCGGTAGCCAGCATTGCCCATTTCGCAAAGGGCACGAAAAGCGAATCGAACACCCTGAGCTTGACCGGAACCTCCTTGCCCTCGATCCGGTAGGCGTCGATATCGGCCTCCAGCGTGGCAAGCATCTGGTCGGCCTCGGGACGGTGAAATTTCGAAACCTTGAAATTGGTCGGCAGGCCGACATGCAGAACGTTAGGCTCCTCCTCGGGCGGGCGGAAGGCCTGCGGATCGGGCGAGCAAAGCGTCATCAGCGCCGGATCGAAACAATCCCAGATCGCGGCGTCATGATAGGCCGCCCTGAGCGCCTTGGTATCCAGCCCCGGAATCCGCGCCAGATAGGGCAGCGGCGGCATGTTCATGATCGACATGCAGGGCACGCCGGCGGCGGCGATACGCGCCAGAAGATCGGAAAGCTCGGGGTGCGAATACTGCGGCTCCTGCATCGCAAGGCAGACCAGATCATAGTCTTCGGGCCGCGCCGCAGCGGGGGTGGCGGCGTCGGTCTTACCCTTCATATCGTTGGAAAACAGGCTACGGTGTTCGGCCTCGCCGCGCAGTTTGATGCGCACCTCGGTGCCCTTGTCATTGATCAGATCGGCAGTTTGCTGGCGGCACACCAGCGTGACATCATGCCCAGCAGCCGAGAGTTTGATTCCGAGCAAGGCACCATAAGACGCGCCGAGGATCAGGATGTTATAAGCCATCACATTGGTCCTTTCATTGTTCGAATTCTAAATACCACTGATGGCCAATGTGCTGTTAACCAAATGCATGCGCTGGTGGCGACATACGGTCACAGGTTGGGGCTTCCGGCCGCCTGAAAGGACCGCCGGAAGCCCGGGGCGCTCAGCCCAGAAGCTCGACCAGCGTCTCGCCCAGTTTTGCTGGCGACGGGGCCACCTTGATCCCCGCGGCGCGCATCGCCTCGATCTTGTCTTCGGCGCCGCCCTTGCCGCCCGAGATGACCGCCCCGGCATGGCCCATCGTGCGCCCCGGCGGCGCGGTGCGCCCGGCAATAAAACCGACCGTGGGTTTGGCGCGCCCCTTGCGCGCCTCATCCTTCAGGAACTGCGCGGCATCCTCTTCGGCCGAGCCGCCGATCTCGCCGATCATGATGATCGAGCGGGTCTCGGGATCGGCCAGAAACATCTCGAGAATATCAATGAATTCCGTGCCCTTCACCGGATCGCCGCCGATGCCAACCGCCGTGGTCTGGCCCAGCCCGGCGACCGATGTCTGATAGACCGCCTCATAGGTCAGCGTCCCCGACCGCGACAGCACACCCACCGATCCCTTGCGAAAAATGGACCCCGGCATGATGCCGATCTTGCATTCATCGGGGGTCATCAGGCCGGGGCAGTTGGGGCCGACAAGTCGGCAGGGAGATTTATCAAGCTTTTCTTTCACGCGCACCATGTCCTGAACCGGCACGCCTTCGGTGATACAGGTGATCAGGCCGATACCGGCGTCGATCGCCTCTTC